>JASEGV010000098.1 GCA_030017895.1 Bacteroidota bacterium
CACAGAATGGTGATGTTACGTCTTTATTACAAAATAGCGATGGAAACATTGTAGAATTAAATCCGCAGGAATGGGTTGATCTAATTTTCACAGCACCACCTTTATCGGAGGGGATGAAGCGCACGTTTATATTTGTATCTCGTGGGCGGTATGAAAGAGTTCCAGAAGAAAAACAAGAGACTCAAACTTTGATTATGAAATCAGGTATGGATGAAACTACAAAATCAGAAAAGTTAAAATATGAGTTATATGAAAACCGTCCAAATCCTTTTAATCCAATTACGAAGATTAAATATTCAATCCCTGAACCTGCTTACGTATCATTAAAAATATATGATGTGTTAGGTCGTGAAATATCAGTAATTGTAAACGACTGGAAGGAAGTCGGAACACACGAAGTCGAGTGGAACGCACAGAGTTTTTCAAGCGGCGTATATTTCTATAAATTACAAGCCGGTGCGTTTACATCTGTTAAAAAGATGTTGCTCGCAAAGTAAATTACAATATTACATTTGTTACCTCCGGGTTTTATTTGTGAAGCCCGGAGGTTTTTTATTCCTGCTTTTCGCAGTTTTTGGAATCAATTCGGGGGAAGCTTTTGCGGCGGTGATAGGTCCGCTTGTTGAGGTTCCGGTTTTGATAAGTTTGGTAGAAAAAATGTTATCGCTATCGGATTTTTACTCTGGATAGCTGTGTGCCTCGGGTTTATTGTTGCTAATAGTTTCTTTCTTATCCTCTTACTTTTTATTTTTTACGGACTGCAAAAGGGAGCGCTTGAAACAGTTCAAAAAGCTTTTGTTGCAGAATTAAGTCCCGAACAATTTAGGGCGAGTAGTTTGGGAGGATTTCAAATGGTAACCGGTTTATTGTGGGATAATTTTGGGAAAGAAGCTACAATGATTTATTCGATTGTACTTTCGATAATATCATTCGGATTGTTATTTTGGGTAAAAGAAGATCAAAACAATTAATTATTAACACAGTGAATCCAACCCAAAGTTGCAAAAAACGAAAAGAATTTTGCCTAGGAAGATAACTTGGCTGCATCCTCAGTTGCCAAGTTTACTCTCTCGTGAATTTTCCGTATCTTGATTTAGGCAAACCAACATTTTCTAAAACTAAAATTAGATTAAGCAGTGTTCTATGAATAATAAGTACCAGAAATTAACAGAAGAAATTTTAGGACTCGCAGATGTAAAAATTAACGGCACCAACCCTTGGGATATCCTGGTTCACGATGAAAGATTTTATAAGCGTGTAATTACAGAAGTTGAATTAGGTGTTGGTGAATCTTACATGGATGGATGGTGGGATGCAGAAAATGTTGATGATTTTATTTACAAAGTCCTTAGAGCTGAGCTTGACCAAAAAATAAAACGAAAATTATCTATCCTTCTGAAATTATTTCAAGCACGTTTATTCAATCTTCAATCTAAACGCCGTGCTTTTATAATCGGCGAAAGGCATTACGACTTAGGTAACGACCTTTTCCAGAATATGCTCGATAAAAGAATGAATTACAGTTGTGCATATTGGAAGGATGCTAAAACGCTGGACGATGCTCAAGAAAACAAACTCGAATTAATTTGCCGCAAACTTTATCTTAAACCGGGTATGCGTGTGCTCGATATCGGATGCGGTTGGGGAGCTTTTGGTAAATATGCTGCTGAAAAATATAACGTCGAAACAGTAGGAATTACAGTCTCCAAAGAACAAGTTACTTTAGGAAAAGATTTATGCAAAGGATTACCTGTTGAGTTTCGTCTAATGGATTATCGTGAAGTTAATGAGAGATTTGATCGGATAGTAAGCGTTGGAATGTTTGAACACGTAGGTTACAAAAATTACAAAACATTTTTCAAAGTCGCAAATAAAAGTTTAAAAGATGACGGACTATTCTTGCTGCATACCATTGGCAATCCTAAATCTGAAAAAGCATTCAACCCTTGGACGAATAAATACATCTTCCCAAACGGGATGATACCTTCCATTGCACAGTTAAGCAAAGCAGCCGAAGGGCTTTTTGTTATTGAAGATTTACACAATTTTGGAACTGATTACGACAAAACTCTGATCGCGTGGTATAACAACTTCGTAACAAACTGGAGTAAAATAAAAGAAAAATATAATGAACGATTCTACAGAATGTGGAAATATTTTTTACTCTCATCCGCCGGTTCGTTTAGAGCAAGACGAGACCAGCTTTGGCAAATTGTATTATCTAAGAATGGAATTTTAGGCGGTTATAAATCGTCAAGATAAAAACATTTGACAAGTTAAATAATTAAGAAAATGCGAGTCGGTATTTCAAAATTAGGATTGGCGCTTGGCGGTGGCGGGGCAAGGGGTTTAGCTCACATCGGAGTTCTAAAAATTCTTGAGTCTGAGGGAATTAAAATTAATTACATCACCGGATGCAGTATGGGCGCAATTGTGGGCGGGTTATATTAGATGCGATTGAACATCCCAAATTTATCCAACTCGGAATTGAAAAATTAAATAAAAATGCTAAGAGGTTCGATAAAAATTATTTTGAACAATTTTTTGATTATATCGGAAAACGGATTCAGGCACTAAAATCTTTAAGACGGCTTTCATATTTTGACGAGCATCTTACAAAGGAGATATACGAGATAATTCCCGATGTGCCAATCGAAAGTATGAATATAAAATATTCTGCAATTGCTACTGATTTACTTTCCGGAGAAGAAATTAATTTTACTAAAGGAAGCTTACGCAGTGCGATTCGTGCAAGCTCTGCTATTCCGGGACTTTTCCCACCAGTTAAGTATCAAAGTTATTTTCTTGTAGATGGGAGTGCATCTGAGAGCGTCCCCGTTGGTAAAGTTAGAGAAATCGGTGCCGACAGAGTACTGGCTGTAAATGTTACCCGCAACTTAAAGGTGGTTGAATTGCCTGAAAATATTTTTAATATCCTTTACAGAACTGAAGATATTACTTCTTTCCATCTCTCTGTATTAAGATTAAGGGAAGCTGATTTAATTATCCGCCCTCAGGTAGAGGAACACTCCTGGACTGATTTTGATAAGGCGAAAGAAATAATCACAGAGGGAGAAATCGTTACAAAAAAAAATATAAATAGAATTAAAAAGTTAGTCAGCCGAAATTCATACTTGTTAGAGATTGAGCATTACATCAAAAAATTAAAAGGCGATGCTTAACGAACCCTTACAGCCGTGCGCTCCTCTGGTCGAAGTACAGGTTTTCATTATGCTTGTTAATGTGGTTCCTTGGTTGGATAAAAAAAATACCTCGAAAACAGCCTATACTCTAAAAATAAAATAATTAAAGATTTTTCATAAAAATTTTTCTGCAACGAACCCCAAATGTAAGGATATATATATGAGTTCGATTGAAATAAACAGAATGCTGTATCTAAGCAGTGACAGGGCGGATCCCTATTAGTTTTAGCAGCCCTCAGTTTATTTTCTGAGTCTTCGGGAGGACTCAGATTTTTTTATACTTCAAATAGAGATGAGAGCTTTCTTTCCGCTAATAATAATTGATTGATGAATTTCGATAGATTTTTTGATCAATAAAGCAGTTATCACTTTATCAACTTCTTCTGCAGTAGCAACTCCGTTCAAGAGTCGCCGTATTTGTGGGCGCGTAATTACTTTGCCGCTTCGGATGAGAGCTAAAACGATTTCTTTTATGGCTATCTCTCTGCGGATTTTCAACGCTCTTCGAATGGCAATTTTATCCCAATCAACAACTGCCTGCCATACCACACCTTCGTCAGTTTGAAAGCCAACGCGTGTTATCCATAACCTCTCCCATAAATTCGATAACGCCTCGTCCAAAAGTTTGCGTCCCTTCTTGCCCGATAATCCGAACAAAAACATCATAGACTTACGTGAGATTGGGGCTTGCTGTAAAATTGCTTCGTATAAATCTCTCTCAAATTTCGTGTACTTTTTTATGGAGAGTTGTTTGTAAACTGCGTTCTTTGCACTCCGTTCCAAAATAAGTGCGAGATAATTTGTAAAAAACTTCTTCGACACGAAAGCATTCACCCCGTTAAAGGAAATGATATCGAAAGTATCTTTATTCTTTCTTATATCGTTAAGAAGTTCATTTGAAAATATTTCTTTTTCACTTTTTATTCCGAATAAATCGCGCAAATCCGGGATTGTCAAACGGTTGTATGGTTTGAAGAAAATTATTTCAGTTTTCTTCATCAAACCCGTTAAGCTTTTAATAAAAAATTTACTCGTTACCGGTGATGGAGACATAATTAAATTATTTTAAAAAAAGTGTTGCTTAATTCTTGGCTGTCGCAGATGCTGTTTTTTCGTGAGCAACAAATTTGTTATAAATCCACATTAGAATAGCAGCCAACGTACCAACACCGGCAAGTATCAGCCAGATCATATCGGGTGTACCGGCTTCTTTTGCAAACACCTTGTAAATGTAACCGCCGAATGTTCCGCCGAACACCCAGCCCATTGCTATCGGTAAAAATGCGTAACCTTGGAAAAGTCCGATTTGTCCTTTGGGTGCAAGGTTTGCAATGTATTCATAATATCGTGGTGCTTGCATCATCTCACCTATTGCAAAGATTACAAGCGCAGGAACAATAACCCATAAAGTTGGATTCATATAAATTATTATCCACGTTAAAGCTGATAGTGCGAACCCCGTTGAAATTGCAGTGATAGGAGAAAGCTTGAATGTTAAGCGATTGACTAATACTTGAAGGAAGATTATACTCCATGCGCCTGTTGATTCAACAAGCTCGAAGGGTACATCTTTCGAAATGAAATCTCGTATAAAGTACGGAATGATGATAAAAATTTGCCAGAACATTATCCAGTACAAAGAGAAGATAAGTAAGAAAGTAATGAAGCGGAAGTTTTTAAGTACATAAATCAGATTAGAAATTTTTTCTTTGAGTAAGCCACCGGGTGCGTCTTCAGCTCCGCCCGGTTCTTTGAAAAATATTAATGTACTTACAAACATAAGAGCACAGGAAATTGCTGAAACTAAATATACATAGCTGATCCCGATACTGTCACGAACTAAATATGCGATTAATGGTCCAAGCGCACCACCGACATTCACAAGCATATAATAAATTGCATAACCGAGCGACTTTGATTCAGAAGTCGTGGTTTTGGATACCGTACCTAAAACTGCAGGTTTAATAAATGAACCACCAATAGCTGTGAAAATTAAAATGGCTGATAAAGTCCAGAAGAGATGTTCTTTCGCAATCAAATCGGAGAACGGCGGAATACCCGTTGCACCGATTAAGAAATAACCGATGGCTAAAACAAAGAAAGCAAAGGTGAACGATTTTCGGAATCCGAATTTATCAGCTAAAGCGCCCGCAAAAATTGGCAGGAAATAAATTAACCCGCCAAATATCGAAGAAAGTTTTCCGGCTTGAAATTCATCGAAGTGAAGATGGTCTCGTAAGAATATACTTAAGACTGCCGCCTGACCATAGTAAGCGAGCCGCTCAAATAATTCCATAATATTTGCTACCCAGAACTGTTTCTGAAAACCTGTCTTTAAAAAATCAATTTGTTTTGCAATATCCACATTAGCTCCTTTTATTTTATATCAAAACTATTTCATTCTGTACTTCACCGGTTACGATTGCTTCGCCGTTATGCTTTATGAACATATTAAGTTCGCTTCGAACCGCCATTTCGCCTTCTAAATAAATGCCCGGTTCAATCGAGAAACAAGATCCCGGCATCAACTGACGCTCGTCTTTTGTTTCAAGATTGTCGATATTTGCACCGTTGCCGTGAACCTCAACACCGATTGAATGACCGGTTCGATGAACGAAATATTTTCCGTAACCGGCTTTCTTCACAACGTTACGGCATACATCATCCACTTCCCAGCCGAAGCACGGTTTCTTTTTTGCAAATTTTTCCTGAATAAACTTCACGGCAGCATTACGTGCGTTCTTTGCTGCATCAAATATATCAACATACTTTGGCGGCGGATTAACTCCAATATATCCGACCCAAGTTATATCATAATAAATTCCATTAGGAACATCTTTCTTTGCCCATAAATCAATTAATACAGTGTCTCCTGTTTTGAATTTTCGTGAGTTTTGCGGTGTCGGTTCAAAGTGGGGATCAGCAGGATGATCGTTCGTCCCAACGATAGGGGCGCTATGTGTAACTAAACCATCTTTCTTAAAACGATTCATAATAAACTGCTGAACATCATATTCGGTTAAATTCAATTTTTCTTTTACCGATTTTCCAATTAGCTCGAAAGCCTCCTTGCGTATTCTATCTATTAGTTTTGATGCTTGTAAATGAAGACGATAACTTTTCTCGTCTATGAACGCCTCGAACTCAGTTACCAAATCTGCCGACGAAACTACCTGATGCCCGAAGCTTTTTACGAGTTCGATTGTTCCCGCATCAACTATCGAGATGTATGGGATATTATTTTTCGGAGAATACTGCATTGCAATTTTCTTTTTCGGACCTAACATTTTTTTAAGAAGTTCGTGCTGTTGTTTCCAGGGTAAGTAAACAACTTTTTTGCCGGGGAGGGAATCGAGTTTAAATTTTTCCACGCTGTGTGCTAACTTGCGGGGTTCACCTTTTGCGGGTATAAAATAAAACCAGCGTCGTGTTGCCATTTTTGTGCTATCGAGTCCTAATATGCGGTAAGCCAACATGTCTCGATTATGAAAATCGTAGAAAAGCCATCCATCAATTCCACGCCGACGCAGAGCTGTTTGTATCTTCTTCCAGTCCATTATAAAACTCCTAAAATGTTATATGAATAATTACCACCCAAATTACATAAAGTTTTTGTTTGTTTCAAGTTCCACCGATTTGGTCGGCGTGGTTTGTTTTGAATAAACAAAAAGAGCCGACCCATCCGTCCCCAAAGCATTCGGGACAGATTGAACCGGCTCTTTATAACTTTCGATTTCTCTCCTTGCGTTAGCTCAGAAGTAATTGCTTCAATCGAAATTTTCTCATTGAAGCATTGACCCATTTTTCCATTGATTCATTTACACATTGAGTCTTTGATTGGATGATTTTTACCGCATCAGCAACATTTTCTTTACAGATGTGAACGAACCTGCGGCGAGTTTATAGAAAAATACTCCGCTTGTAATATTTGCACCATCCCAAGTTACATCATAATAGCCTGCATCCTTGTATTCATTTACCAGTATAGCCACTTCACGCCCGAGCACATCATAAACTTTGAGCATTACAAAACCAGCTTCCGGAATTGAAAATTTTATTTTAGTCGTCGGGTTGAACGGGTTTGGGTGATTTTGTTCTAATACATATTCCGCCGGAATGTTAGTATAACTATTTTCTAACTCACCTTCACCCGCTTTATAAAATTCACAAGGTCTTGGTATTGCAGCTTGTGCCTCAACAGAAAGCTCGCCATTTTCTAAACCATCTATGCTAACATTTCCTGAACCCAATAAAGATATTTTTTCTTTCTTGCCGGTAATAAGCCAATAAGTTGTTTTGTTATCCTCTTTTACAATCCAACTGAATGAAATCGGATATTGTGCATCCTTTATTTTAATCGGTTTTATTTTCTTCGACTGATCAGGCACTAAAATTTCTATGAATTTACCAGACTTAAAGCGAGCATCAAATATTCCTTTTGGAGGTGATGGCGGCATATCAAAATCATTCAAGCCAAGAGCTAACTTTCTACCTCCGTTGTGAGCATACATTGATTGCTTATTTCCTTTATTATCAGTAATTGAAAATTGATCCATCGCTGATAATTCATTTATTGGTGCACAAGGGTCTATATATGGTGCGCTGCGTATTGTAAAGTTCCACCTGTTCGACCATATACCAGTCGCAACATTATTCTTTGGCTTAACACGCCAGTAATAAGTGGTGCTGTATGATAGCGGTCCTATCTGTTTTGATGTCGTTGTTATAGTCGTATCGTTAAAAACGAATGTGGTAAAACACGGATCTGAAGAAACTTGTAAATTATATGACGTTGCGCCGCTTGATGCATTCCAGCTTAATGTAAAAGTTGTAGATAAACCCGTTGTTCCGTTAGCAGGAGACGATAATATTACTTGAGGCGGTGCACCTGGCGGGTTAGCTGACGGTTCTTCTGAACACTGTGGAGGAGAGCATGACGCCGTTGAATTTACGTCTAAAATTATTTTACCATTATTATATCCAAAAAAACGAGAAGATATTATATTGGCTGGTTTAGAATAAATTTTTGAAGTTTGTAAATCTTGAGATATTGATCCTATAATGTTCCAGCCATTGCCGACATTGACAACAGGAATATTAACTGAATCTAACGGAAAGCCGGCATAATCTTTTGTCTGCGAAGATGGGAAACTTACCCAATAACCTATTCTGTTTTCAAGAGTATTTTTTTCCACATATCCGACACCGGGTATATAAGCGGATGCCGCGGAACTTGCACCTGACCACACAGCAGTCTTTGAAAAATCATGAACAATGTTTGGCACACTCAACATATTCCAACCCGATGCAATTGATGATGAGACAGTTACATCGTGTTTCTTTAATGTTATTTGATAAGGAGCAGACGTGCCCGATGAATAAATATAGGTTGGCGAAGAAATATCATTTAGTATTGTCGATGGATAGTAGCTGTTTTTCTGTATTATTCTTGGAACAGAGCCAGTAGAGTTATCGACCCACATACTGTTTCCGTCAGTCATATCACTGAACACGATATTTACTTTCCCATCATAGTTACAAAATGATAATGAAGGATAATCGAATATAACATTAAGTTGAATCCATGACCTTGAGTCAACGGGTGAATTCATTATATTATCAATTTGAATATAATTAATACTCTTCGATGTTCCCCCTGAGTATCTGTTGTCTATCGCTGAAAAAGCAATGTGTATTTGAGGCCAAGAAACATCTATGCTTGGATGAGTACAATTAGTCAAATACGTATAGGTTGATGTGAGATTTCTTTGACCGTACCAGCTTATAGTTCCAGATTTATAATGAGCGTGTTGCCGAATGTCAAGAGATAGACTAAGAAATTTATTATATTAATAATGTTTTAGTTTCATAAGAAAAGCATAAGAAGAAATTCACATTCAAAATAGGAAATAGTATGATCTCTCACGAAAGTAGCCAGTTAAATTTTCATTCACAAATATTTGATCGTTGCGTTCCTGCTTCACATCCGTACCGGCAGATGCTGAAGTGTCTTGACCTTTCAAGTTTAAGCAAGAACATCGAACATACCTATAGCCGGCTTGGCACTACAGGTTATCCGATAGAGAGTGCAATCAAGATGGTTCTGCTTCAATTTGTAGAAGATGTTAGTGATCGTGAAATGGAACGAGCACTGCGAGAGAACATGGCATTCCGCTTTTTCTGTGGTTTCACCCCTGATGATGTAACACCCGACTTTACCTATTTTACCAAACTGCGAAAACG
>JASEGV010000099.1 GCA_030017895.1 Bacteroidota bacterium
TATCACCAAATGAAACGGGTATAGGTCCGAGCGGAGTTATTGTTCCGTTGGCACCGGAACTTGAGGTTATAGTAAACTGGTTAATTGCAAACACTGCCCTGATTGTATGGTTTGAAGTAACATTATTGAATGTGTAACTCGTTGTTGAATCTACTTTCACTCCGTTAACTAATACACTATCTACATGGTAACCGGTGTTCGGAATTATTGTGAATTGTTGATTAGCTCCATAGTTTACATTCACAACACCTAATGGAAAAATTGTTCCGTTGGCACCGGAACTTGAGGTTATAGTAAACTGATTAATCGCAAATACAGCTCTGATTGTATGGTTTGAAGTAACATTATTGAATGTGTAACTCGTTGTTGAGTCTACTTTCACTCCGTTAACTATTACACTATCTACATGGTAACCGGTGTTCGGAATTATTGTGAATTGTTGATTAGCTCCATAGTTTACATTCACAACACCTAATGGAGAAATTGTTCCGTTGGCACCAGCGCTTGATGTTATTGTGTATTGGTTGATTGCAAATGCCGCATGAATCGTATGATCCTCTATTACATTAACAAAAGTGTAGGATGTTGTCGAGTCAACGTAAATGTCATCAATGTAAACTGCACCTATATAGTAACCTTCGTCCGGTGCTATCGTGAATTTTTGGTTTGAACCTACCTCTACCCGCACGAGGTCTGAAGGATCAATTTTACCCCCCTCACTTGCACTCGCCTTGATTGTTACTGAATCGGGTGCTTTGTATGTTATTGCGAGAGGCGTCGGAATGTCTGACATTTTCTCTAAAAAATTATCGATGCTTTTTTCTATTTTCAAAGGAATTATCCCCCGATTATTTTTTTTAGAAAAAAGAGACTCTCTAGTGCGTAGCCCAAACGTGTGGTTTGAAGTAACGTCATTAAAAGTTTTCCGTATCGGATTCAAGTTGGATAATTCATTTCGAATGATAGTCGATGAGTTCTCCGATGAAATCTGTTCTTTTAACTTTGAAAGGGATGTTAGACTGTCGATGCCGAAATAAACGCTGCGATACATAACCGTATTCGTGTTAAATCCATCATCGATTTGAGATGGGAATGCATATATTGAATTATTGAACAGCGCATGCAGCGATACTATAAGTAAAAGCAATAATATTATTTTAATTTTTATTTTTGTATTCATAATATTTTCACCTCACAAAATCATCATTCAATTGTAAAGCATTTTTTATTCTCTTTAAAAATAAGTTAGCTTCAAATGGTTTTTGAATATAATCGAATGCCCCGTATTTTACAGCCAAGGTTGAGGATTCTATAGATGGGTATCCAGTTACCATTATGACTGTAGCATTCGGGTTAACCTTTTTAATTTCACGTAGGACTTCTAAACCGCTCATACTAGGAATTCCAATATCAAGTAGTACAAGGTCAATATCATTTTGCTGATAAATAAATATACCATACGGCCCATCAGCGGTCGCAAAAACTGTAAATCCAGCGTCCATCAGAATCGACCGTTGTAGAGCAAGTTGAAGTTCGTCATCATCAATAATTAATATATTGCTCATTTATATTTTATCTAACCTTTCTTAAACTATTTTTCTTTAAAAATATACTATTTAGGTTGATCATTTGACACCCGCTCACGAGTTGTTCTTATCCACTCATCTTTTTTGTTATTCCGGAATACTTTAAAGTATAATAAAAACTTCCAAACAATATACTTAGGAATAAACAAAAATGCTTTGAAAAGCATCACATCTGCCCGTGCTGTAAATAATCCAATCAGTACATGAGCAACGGCAGCAAGAATAACAAAACTCCATAACATGATGAATGTTTTCGAAAATGCTATCCCAAATAATAATAGAACCAAATTAATTAATAACATTAACATAGCAAAAGCAACAGAGTTTACAAATGGGGGTGTTATCAATTCGATAAAAGCATCAAAAGTTCGAAACGATAATTTTTCGATTGAATATCGCAGTAGCTTAGTACTATATTTTTTAATAATCGGAAATCTGCCTCGTTCCCAACGTGCACGTTGAGATTCAGCATTTTTTGCAGATTTTGGCATTGTTGCAAGTACGATTGCTTCGGGTGCAAAATCGACATTTATTCCGTTCAATAAAAGCACTAATCCATACTCCAAATCTTCATTTAGCGAATATGTATTCCATGGAACATCTTTTAAAGTTTTTGTAGTAAAACACATTCCGTTGCCTCTAACACCGGCACTGCAATTTATAACTTTTCGACCAAGAGGGCGGACAAAGTTGTAAAGCATGAAACCGAGCCGGGTTACTTCTGAACTCCAGGCATCCGGTTGAGGTGCAACAAGGTCAGCCGTCTGAATTGCTCTTGAACCTTTACTAATATAAAAATTAAGTACAGATAATAAATTTTTGGATATTACACTATCAGCATCGATAATTGATATTGCATCATAACCACGGTTTGTTTTGAATAGTAAATCTATGCACCAACGTAAGGCATATCCTTTCCCACGATTTGTTTTATCAGTCCTTTCGTAAACCGTTGCTCCATATTTTTTAGCAATTTCAGCAGTGAGGTCAGTGCAATTATCGGCAACAACAATAACATCGAATTGCTCCCTTGGATAATCAACCTCAAAAAGACTCTTAAGAGTTTTGGCAATAGAAATTTCTTCGTTATGTGCAGGAATAAGCATCGCAATTTTAAGTTGCTTGGTCGTTTTGAAATTATTTAACCTTCTGTAAAACAATCCAAGAATACTTAGGAAGAAAAGGTATAAAAAAATGCTTCCAAATATGGAAATCAAAACTATTTCGCCGATAATAATTAATGTTTCCATATTAAAAGAATATTCCTATATGTTTATTTTTTAAGTAATAATAATTATTAGCAAGAAACCGATATACTCGATAAAATTTTATCGTATGAAAAATAAAATAATATATTTTTGGGATACATCCACGAGTGAAAATAAAAATTTCATCAAATTGATCCCAAGTTGAAGTCCATTTTGATTTTGAGGAAATATCAGCCCATAAAAGATTAATCTCTAACCGTTTCTCTAAAAAGTATTTATTAAAAGCATAATATGAAAGAAGATGTCCTGGTGAATATTTAGCGTAAGTTTCATCATAGGTACTGCTGAGAGATTCAATTATGTCTGAGTACATAATACTCAGATCATACGCAATACCTTTCCCGTTTAATTCAAGTATCCAGAGTCTTAACATACCGTTCTCGCTACACACCTTAGCAAGTTTTTTAAAAAAATTCTTATAAAAGCTATGAAAAATCGGTAAACCATTTTTCGATTTCCAACTTCGGGCTTCGATTTCAATGAGCGTATTATATGCAGATTCAAAATAATTGGCTGAAGTAATATCCACGTACTTCAACTCGCCTAATTGCATCATTTTATTTTCAAGTGATTTAAATTTCTTTAAAAAATTTGTTCCTCTTTGTTGACAATATATTTCCCAAGTTGTATCAATAGGAACTCGGATATTATGGAATACTATTCTTTGATGATAAGCAAAATCGTGTTCTTTTGTTAAAGATTTCAAAACAGAAATTGAAGATGAAGAGAATCGGATCGGATGCAAACGCATATATACCCACCCCCTTAAATTATTTTTAAGATGCAAAATTATTGATGAAAGTACTTCTTGATGCCGGCCGGCTTTGATTATAAAGTCGAGTGATCCTGAGAGATTGGAAGGAGAATAAGCAAATCGCATCATTGATATAAATTCTATCTTCCGGATTTTTATGCCGGCTATTGAATACTCTACTATCATCAAAGGTGCTAAACCGATGAGTTCAGTATTATCGCGCACAGCGAGTATTAAAAGTTTTTTGTTTGGTGTTTTAAAACAAGACCACCATGTTGTTAACCACTGATAAGTGAGATATACTGTATGTGTCTCACTTTTAGCGAGTAATGTATTCCACTCTGATTGAATAAATTGAAGCTCTTCGATGGAGTTGATTTCTTCAATTGATAATTCGGATTTCATAATTTATTCTTGTTTAATATTTTGGCTACTCATTAAATTATTTATTTTTCACAAACAATTTTCTGATAATTCTCGATAACGGATTATAATTTAAATGTGTTAGAATGATTTGACGGCTAACTTGCAGAATGATGAAAATAATTACTTTTGGTGCACGAAAATTTTTTGCCCATACTTCAGCTTTTGCAAAATAATTATCCTCTCCTCCGAGTTGATATTTATATGTTTCTTTACCCCCTTGAAAATCAAATTCTTTAAAGCCAGCCTCAATTGAATCTTTAATTACGTAACTGAGAAGTATTTTACCTGGACTAAATCGTTTTAATTCATGGTACGGATTCATTCCACTGAGATAGAAACAACATACCGGATAGTCAAAAAATGCATATACAGCAGCAAAACGCACCTTATCCTTTTTGAAGAAATATAAACGTATGTCTTTATGATTGTATGAAATAGATGTAATTCTCTCTAAAAATATTTTAAAATTATTTGATGATTTAAAATACCCTTCGAATCCTTTTTCTTCCCAAGTAGCCGTATGCAATTCGACAAAGTCATTATAATCATTTTGGGTAATCTGTGAATTTTTTAATACTTCAACTTTAGCTCCGTATTTAGTAAGCGATTTTGTTCTACGTGTTAACATCGTTTTTTCTGTAGTCGAAAGTTTTGACAGATAGGCATCCCAGTTTTCAGGAAGATTCATCATCGGGCGGATAACTGTTTTTGGTGTGTAACGCACTATTAAATTATTCTCTTTCAATTTTAACAAACAATCAGTTATAAAATCTGATGAAGGTGAAAATCCGTATAAAGATATTAAATCGATTTGACGAGACTGTAATTTATCTTTAATGGTATGAACTACTAATTTTAGCACCTCTTGATATTTAGTCGGATGAACCAGTGGTTTGTATTCAGCATAAGCTTGGAATATTCCGATAAATCGGAGGCGAGTAAGACCTAATGGTCCAATCTTTAGTTCTTCACTGAAAAGTGGATAAATTCCAAACAATTCTGAATTGTCCCAAGCGGTTATAATGAATAATTCATAATTCTCCTTTGCATACAAATTCCACCATTCATTACTCCAATGATATGATTGGAAAATATTTCCCTTCATTTCCGAATGGAGTTTCATCCAATCGCTTTCAAGCGATTTCAGTTCCGTATATGTTTTAATTATTTGTATTTGCATTGTTATAGTGGTTTCAACTGACAGTAAATAATATCATTCCACCCTATCTGCCGTATTGATTTTGATTTCACCCGATAACCTGATGCTGATAAAATATTTTTGAATACTTCTACCTTGTCGATGTCTTCCTCGGTATCAATTGCCCTGTTAAAAGTTATTACACCATTTTGTGCCAACAAAGAAGTAAATAATTGAATCAGATCTTTTTGTACTTCAACATTAAAACGGGCACTTACATAAAAAACGTCATCAATTATGAGGTCAAATTTTTCTTGTGAGTCGCTTAAATTATTTAATGCTTCATTTGCATCGCCGATGATAACCGATAGATTACGAATTTTATTAAGAGAGAAATAATCCATCGCCAATTTCACAATTTCAGGATCGTGTTCAATTGCTGTAAAGTAAGCCGGATGGTATGATTTATCAAGGAGGTGGATTATAGAACCACCACCTAATCCGCAAACCAGTACCCGCGGTTGTTTGGTAAGGGCGAATGGGGAGCGGCTCATATAACCCCAACATTCTCGTTTAACTTCATTCCATTTTCCTCTTGTCATAATAAAAGAATGGGTTTCACCGTTTATGAGTAGCTGACGCTCTCTACCAATATCTATTACTTCAATCAAACCTGAAACATCCGAGGTTGACCTTGCGATTATTCTAGGAGTATTAAATGTACGTCGTAATTTATGTATCCCTTTATTAATAGAATATTTTGAGAAATAATTCATAATAGTTAGCATGTTAATAGTATATATTATTTACGACTTGTTCAACTCTTGTATATTCCGAACTTTTTAACCTAATCTTTAATTTACGAAAGAGTCTATTTTTTATATCGTTAAGCTTTCTTCGGACCCTATGTTGAAGTATCCAAAGTTGAATCCAACCGAGTTTGCCCCCTACGTCGGCAAAACGTTTATAGAAATCTCGATATGCTGTAGAATTTATGCTGATGCCAACGTCCCATTTCCATCTACGCCTTTCAATTTCCATTATATGTGGAAATATTTGCAAAAGTTCATCGTGAGCCGTAACCAACTTATAATTGAGCGAACCAAGCGGTTGTAGCTTACGTTCGTTTGATTTTAAATATTTTCTAAAATTCTTTGATAGACTTGCCAGATAATTTTCCCACGTTTCAGGTAATTTTATTTTTAATGTTGAGAATGCTTTGTTGTTTATCAATTTACAATTAAATGCTGGTGCTGTTTTTTTTAGTAAGTCTAATGTGGTTGAATTCACCGGAATCGGATTCAAACGAATATAATGCCAACCCTTTATTTGTTTTATTAGGTACGAAATAATGTTGTGGATAACTTCTTCATGGTGAGATTTGATTAAAATGTCGAGCGAAGCAATGAAACTTGCAGGTGAATCGGCATATTGAGCCATCGAGATAAATTGGATTTTAGTTGTCGGTAATCCAAAAAATTTTTCACGAATTATCATAAATGGTGCGATGCCGATGATTTCATCATCCTTCCTAATCACTATGATGGATAGGTTCATATTTGGTTTCGCGAATAATTTCCACCATAACATCATAAATTCAAATGTCGAACAAACACCTAAATTTTGGTTGCTCTCTACAATTAAATTCCATTCCGTTTTGAGCATCTCAAATTTCTCAATCGTGTTTATCTCTTCAATATTCAATTTATAATAATTATCCATATTTGAAGCATATTTTTAATTTTCATAATTTTTGACTCGCTTTCTAATTTTTTGTGACTGGTGTTTCAGGAATCGGTAAAATGTGTATAAAAAAACAAGCGGGTCGTTCCATCTGAAATAATAAAAATGTAAAGGATGCATTAAACTTTTTAACCATTCTAACCAAGTTAATTTACCTGCTTTATTGAGTTCTCGAAATGCTAAAAAATCGCTTGCAGGTTTAATGATGCAAACCCCACGCTTATATTCATTCATCGGGGGTGTAGGCACCCCTATCATCCGATTATAAACAAACAGAGGCCAATTCAAACCACATCTCGGGAGTAGCTCCGTAGTGCCTGTGAATCGGGGATTGCATTCGATAAATTTTAGTATACCGTCACGTTTATCCCGTATGAATTCAACTGTTCCAATACCACGAAGTCCAATTTTTTGTAAAAACTTTAGTCCAACATCCACAACCTCCGGATTCCAATTTGAAACATTGTACGTGCCGAGACCATAAAGGTTGGGATATTGCCGAGGCCGCAATTTTGTAAAATGGAATAAGGGTTCTCCGTTTTCGTCTATGTGTGTATAATAACAATGGTAACCTTCGCTATTTACCGGAATTAATTCAGTGATTAACATTTGAAGTTTATAACCCTGAGTTAATTTAAAAAGGTTAACCAATTCTTCTTTATTGCTAACTCTAAATAATTTTCTCCCTCCGAAAAGCGGAAAAAATTTGTGTGAATATCTTGGTTTTAACAGACATGGGTATGTAACTTGATCCAAAATATTATGGACATCTTCCAATGAATTGACATGCCAGATTTTCGGAGAAGGTATTCCTACTTTTTGTGATAAGGAATAAGTTTCAGCTTTATCTAACATCGCGAGAGTAATTTCATCTTTAGCTTCCATCAGGGTAAAATATTTCTCAAGTTCAGCTCTGTGGTTAATTGTGAACATCAGTCCCGCATCGGAGCAGGGAATAATTACTGGTTTTTCATGAAGGTGTCTGCCTGTATTAAATAACCAAACCAAACACACGGTTTCCTTATCAATAATGCTTGAATATTTTATTCCTTTACAGAATCTCGAATAATGAACTTCACTTGTTGTCTCACCAATTGCATAACATGATATTCCCGATTTAGCTAATGCTCTGGCAACAGATACCGCGATGATATTACCACCGATAATAACAACTGGAGGAAGGTATTTATTTGTTCTATTTTTCATTTCTTTTGCCCAAAGAGTTCTTAAAACTGAACCATAAATTAGTTATTAACGGTAATGGATCTTTCCACGAAACAATTGCGTAGGTAACTTCACCTCTTCTGGTATTTAGCCATTCTAAAAGAGTTAATTCTCCATTTTTCCAATAATCTTTCAGAGCTAATAAATCTCTAATAATATCAATATACTTAACACCTGCACGGGCTTGCTTTGAATATGGATATTCTAAACCCACCATGTCATAGTAACCGATTGCGATTACATTAGCTCCGCTTTGTGCACCTAACGAGCACCACATGCTGTTACGAAATTGAACCTCTAATATTTTTAGTTCGTTTGTTCTAATATCTTTTTTATATTGAATATTAAAAAAACCTATGATGTTTAATTTGTGTGCGATTTCAATTGATAATTTTATTAAGTGAGGGGCATCCACAGTTTCGACTAAACTTCCGACGCCGCCGTGTATTGGATAAATACTTTTATGTTGGGCTGCATATATTCCTAATAATTCACCATTTTTGTTTATATACATATTTACACTAAATAACTGTGAGTCAGGTCCTACAACACTTTCCTGAATAATGACATCCGGATTAACATTCTTTATTTTATCATAATTACTTAGCAATTCACTTTTATTATTGCAGTGAATAACTTTTGTGTACGCTCCAAAAACTTTTTTAAACTCAGGAACCCACCATAATTCCCTGTACGAAGGTTTGATCACACAAGGATAATTTATTTTACAAGCGATTGCATCAATATCATTACAATTTTCAGGAATGAAAGTTATCGGTACAGGAAGATGAAATTTATCTGCTATTAATGAAAACCTTTTTTTATTTAAAAGATCATCAACTATTTTATGTTCAGGAAGATTAAAATGGAAATAATTCTGTAACTTATCTCGATGTTTAGAAAATGATAATATCGCTCGGTCGTCATCGCTTATAAAAACCGATCTTGTGTTACTGCTTTTACCAAATGTAATCAGTTCTTCGATAAAATCGGTCGTAAGATAATCAGAGAATAATATTTTGTATTTACTGTACTTTGAATAAAATACGGGATTTTCTTTGATATCCGAACCGCAAATAAACGGAATATTTGCCATAACCAGGCTTCGAATTAATGATACATTACCAATAATCACCGCAGGGGGCTTATTAAAAAATGCTTTTTTAAAGGGGTCTTCGCGTACTCGAGTGGGTCATTTTATATCTCCTTGAGCATGCAAGT
>JASEGV010000100.1 GCA_030017895.1 Bacteroidota bacterium
ACGATAAAATCTATAACACTAAACTTATATTTGAATTTTTGGAACTGCCCTATATTTCAATTCTACTTTAGTCCGATTCAAACCTTCCTGCTCCAATGATTAGGATAAAGGTATTTGCCATTTCAATTCTACTTTAGTCCGATTCAAACGGGTATCCGGTATCATTCAACAGGAGGCTTTCTTCCATTTCAATTCTACTTTAGTCCGATTCAAACTGCCAAGCGAAAGCGCCCCCTATCCTAAACGAGTAAATTTCAATTCTACTTTAGTCCGATTCAAACTGTATCAGCTCCTCTTGCAGGACTTAACCTTACCATATTTCAATTCTACTTTAGTCCGATTCAAACGGAGTATGTAATGTCCCACCTAATACAGCTGTATTAATTTCAATTCTACTTTAGTCCGATTCAAACCAATATGGGGATGATTACGGCAGGAACGACCTCCATATTTCAATTCTACTTTAGTCCGATTCAAACCCGTAAAAAAACGCATAAAAAATATGCCTTTCGGCACTCTTACTACTCTCTTTATCGTCAACCTACAATAATGTAAAAACCATAGGGGGCTGACGACATTTTATAAAATTGTCTCTATTCCAGCTTTTTCAACGCCCATAGTCTCTTTCTCAAAATCATATTCTGCCCGCATCTTGTAAAACAATACCGAGTCCTTATCGGGCTTTATTCGCTTACGAAGACCCGCCTGTAATTCGGCAAATTTTCCGTCGGTCAATTCGCCTTCAAATACACTGTTCTGAACCCAATGTAAGTATTGCCTAAGATATTTGCAAACTTTAGCTACTCGTTTTTCTTCTATATCATAAACTATTATTACGTACATATCACCACCACGCTCTGAATGCTTTGTATTCGTCTTTACTCGTTATGTGGCGGACTAATTTATAGGCTTCTAATCTAATCAAATGTCGGTAGCTCACATTTCTGTTCAAGCTTCGATGCTTGATTGTGGTTTTCAAACGTTCATCGTATTCTTGTAAAACGATTTTTCGTCCTGATTCTTCTAAATAACAGAAGTTCAATTCTTTACGAAAATGTTTCTCCTGTATCTGTTTATTGTTCAAGAGCTTGAATATCATTTTATCGGCAATTATCGGTTTAAAAATTTCGGCTAGATCGAGTGCCAGCGAATATCGGCGCTCGCCGGGTCCGTGTAAAAAGCTTATTGTCGGATTTAGGTGAGTATGATAAATTTCGCTCAGCACAGTTGTATAGATTAAACTATTCGCAAAAGATACTAAAGCATTAATTGCGTTATCGGGGGGATGCTTAACCCGTTTATCGAGTGAATATTCTTGACCGACTATTTCGCCCCAGCATTTATAATAACGGTCGCGGATGTTGCCTTCAACACCCATTAGTTCTTGAGTTGTATTTGCAGACGATATAGATGCGCGCAAATTCTCAATATCAGAAATTGTGTGTCCAAAATCGATTTGCTTTTCCCCCTGCGATGGTTTGCTGTAATATTGTAAATTTTTAAGGATGTTGAACGATGCCGCATCGATAATTTCACGTGCTATTACAAGCCGGCGCTGAGTATCTAAATATGCACGCACTTGCTCAACTATAGTAAAACCCGAAGGCAAGTAATCGCGAGGGAAGTAACTGCCGCCATAGTGCCCATAGTAATTGAATATATGAAGTGGAATCTTCTGTGTTGCAAGGAAGTTAAAGAAGCGCGTATTGAAATCCATTTCACCAAAACAGTAAAATGCTTCGATGTCTTCTACGGGAATTGGTTTACGTTTCACCCGTCCGGTTTGCGGGTCGGCTTCGGTTTCTTCTGTGAATCCTGCTAAAGTTTCTTCGTCGATTGCTGGGTCGGCGTCATAAGTTATGGTGCTGCCGTCGTCTTGCTTTTCTTCAAGCACCGGCTCAAAGTAGATTGTGTTTTGTTTTCTTCGAAGCCTTCCTGATGTCATTATGTAGTATGGTCGTTTCATGGTTAAAGGTTTCCTTCTGCTTCGTCAATATCTTGGCGAAGGAAACCTTTTGTTCGGCTTTTCTCTACATAGCTGATGTAATCGATCGGGTTGCCTTTAAAGACTTTGTTAAAACTGAGCAGAATTTGGTGCAAATTAATTTCGGAAATTTGTTTAAGCCAACTTTCTAACTCGGCGTAATTCGAGTACTGCCAGTCGTGAGGGTTTTCAGCTAAACCAGCAATAACAGGGTTAAGATGTATATAACAAGCAACTTCCACAAAATCTTGGTCGGATTCTATCGATTTATATTTATAAGGTCCCTGGAATAAGTGTCCAACGTGTTTATACTTCAAGTTAAATCGTTTAGCCACCGATGTTGCGAGCGTGTCCATCATTTGAGGCAAATTACCGCCAGTATTCTGACTTAAAATTAAATGATAATGGTTAGGCATCAGACAATATATCAACGTGTTTACAGAATATCTTTTTGAATATTCTTTGAGTCTTTTTAGAAAAAATGTATAATCCTCGTGGCACATAAATATTGCTTGCTTGTTATTCCCACGGTTGTAGATGTGGTAGAGTTGATTATCGTGTATTTTTTCTTTTCGTTCCATGTTTAATCAGGATAGAAGGTTTCCTTCTTCTCGGTTTCGATCGACTTGAAGGAAACCTTCTAATCGACCCAGCATAATTCAAAATAGCTGCACGTTCTGCAAAATTTTTTATTGATCCGTTCTGGGGGATTCTCTGAGCCGATAATCCGCTCAATATCTTCTATAGCTTTTAACAATTCTTTCTCCTTCTCATCAGTTAAAACTACGTTTGTTTTCTGCTTTAGTTTGGGGTAATCAATCTCGCCACGCAGAAGGTTTCCTTCTCCCGAGAGCAGAAGGTCACCTTCTTTAAAGTTTTTTCTTTGCTGAAGGTAACCTTCGTTCTTGGCTACACCGACGCCTTTCTGTTTCAAATACCACAGATAATACAGCACCTGCATTTCGTGAGCTTTCTCGACCGAGTCGCTCTTCTTCACTTCATGGATGATACCCGTCTTTGTATCGATCCAATCGATGTTGATAACACCGTCGATGTCGATGCCTTTTTCTTCCCGAGCATAAGCGTTTTCATCGATGACTTTGCCGATATAAACGAGGTCGGAGGTGTGCTCCATCTGGATATTGTGAGAGAAATACCAAAGCTCACGTTTGCAGACGTAGTAATAGTTGATATGCGTGCCAGTGATTTGCATTAGAGAAAGTTGCAATCAGTTTCAATGTCTCTTTTCAATCCATCCTCATAAGAATAAATACCAACATAGTACTGTAAATACAGGAAGCCATACTTAAATTCGTTGCCATCTGAATAATGCTTCAGCAGTCCAAACTGATTTTTGTTATTCCAGACACTGAATGAAAACTTTGCAAGAATAGGCGACAGAATTTTCAAGTCTATTTTCTTGCTGATAAAATCAATATCTCTGTTTTCGATTACAGATATGTACAGTTCCCACACCCTTTCACCACCTACTTTATTTTCACCTTCCCCAATAACTTTCGCTGATTGCAAAAATCTCAACTCACCCTCACTAAAATGACAAGTACCAATTGCCAAAGGTACGAAAATGCTCACCGTGCTACCTTTTATCAGTTCAAACTGTTTGTGCACTTCTTGAAAATCTAATCTTTTAATTTGGTTTTGAAAATCTGAGAGGTTACCAACCATGTTTTGATCTTTATTGTCCCGATTGATATTCTCAAAGACTTTGTCGTAAAACGAATCAAAGTCTTTCTTAATAAGTATATTTTTGTACGATTCAAGATCTATATGCTGTTTATGTCGTAGATCGGATTTGTATGTTTTTAAACTATCTCTTGAGTTAAATAAAACAAGCTCAGCATTCTTTTTGGATGCGTTCCTATTTATTCTACCAGCAAGTTGTTCCTCAGCATCGACAATTGATTTGTCTTTGAAGCCAATATCCATGTCAATATCTAAGCCCGCCTCTACAACCTGCGTACATGCAACAACAATTTTTCCGAAATTACTTTCATCCGATTTCAGATAATCAATGATTTCTTTCCTCCTCGGTTCCAGAACAGTTCCTGACACGATAAATTTCTTATATTCTAAAAACCTCGAATCAGCATTTAGCTTTTCATAGAAATCTTGAGCCGATATTTTTGTAACAAACTCGACAATTGCTTTAACTCGTTTTTCCTTTTTGTAGTATGCTTCTGAATGTTCGTAAATAATAGATAAAAGATTCTCTGATGAATATTCATCTGAATTAATGTAGTCGAAGTTAAAGACAACCCTGTTCCTGAAATTTGGATTCTGGAAATAATTGTCTTTGTTTTCCACAAGATACACGAAGTTGTCTTTCTGTTCTCCATCTTTATTTAAAAGCAGCTTGCTAATCTTCGGCAGCGTGGCAGACATTACAATGAAAGTAATGTTAAACGATTCCGAATAAGAATTCAACAAATAATTTATTTTATCCCACTCGGATGGTGTATACGATTGTATTTCATCGATGATGACGATTGAATTTGCAACACGATGGAGTAGATAGTTTACCTCCTTCTCGTTTGAAGTAAGAATATCGAAAAACCTGATGTGAGAAATTAGACTGATTGGATAATTCACAAAAAGATTATCTAGATAGTTCTTCCTTTTCGTCCCATAGTCTTCACCGTCTCTGTTGTCGTGATACGGTGCTTTCGAATGAATCTCTGCAAGTTCATCCTGCTCAAGACGCAAATTCTCCCGGATGAATTTAGCTGTTTGAGTGATCAGGGTTGTAAAAGGGAATACATAAAATACTTTTGTCGCATCCTTCCGTGATTTTAGGAGTTCAGCCAAACATAGGACAGAGAGATTGGTTTTTCCCGAACCCGTGGGTGCTTCAATGTAAAAAAGTCGCTTGGTTTTATTTCGTTCAAGATTAGACAATACTTCACACGATAATTTTTGTCTCAAAACATTCAGATTCTCGTTTGATATAGATTGAAGATTCTCAAATGACTCTCTTTTGTAATTATCCTTTTTTTCAAGTAGGTCATGATTATATGAAATACTATAGACACCTTCATATAATTTCTTCCGTAACTCGTCGTCTATAATTCCAAAGTCATCGCATTTTATTTTAAGCATAAACTCATTAGTCGCGTAGTAATCTGATGCGGTCAACAACGATGAATTGAGTTTTATAAGTGTGTAGAGATGGAAGAATGATTTTGTATTATTCAGCAATCCGAATACTTGATCTTTCTTTTCAAGAATGTTTTTAAAATGATCCCCGTTGACACCATCTGTCGTGTTAAGCAAATTCAAATACCCTGATAAAGAAGCAATCATATCTTCTTCGAATTCCACTTTCTCGGGATTGGATATTTCTCCATGGTGTTTCACAATCGGATGAGCAAATAGAAAAACAAGCAAGAAAAGAAGTGCCTTATCGGACTGACAGAAAGAAGATTCCTCCAATTCTTTAAAAGCGGTAGCAATGAATAAGTATGCGCTCAAGAACGAATGATCTGAACCAATTCCATTTTTCACTCGATTGAATTGCTCGTTTTCCATTTTCACAATCTGGAAATTCTCGTTCATTTTCCCCAAATCGTGATATAAAATTGACTTAATGAAAAGCGATTTGAGAAAAGACACGCTATTCTCCATGTATGAATCTAAATTGGCTTTGCATATCTCAGCCACCATCTGGTCAATTATTGGTTCAAGACCGTTTACTTCGCACAAACGTAGGAAATAATCAACAGTCAAATTCGTATGGTCTCTTAGAGTTTCCTTCTGATTATCGTTCCAATGAGCATAATACTTGTTTGCATCTTTAAGTATATTCGAAACATCGCATTCTTCACGATTACGTATTTCACTGAAAGTTACCATGCATTTACTAAATCAATTGTACTATTTTACCAGACTGCTTTAATAAGAATAGATTTTCCAACGCATATTCCTTGATTAGCTTCCAGTTAGAAAAAGCAAAACTATATTTCCGGTAATGTTTAGTATACGCATCGAATTCAAGCGGAAGGTTTTCGAAATAAATAAAACTATCTACACTTAGCTCGCTGAAATCAAATATTCCAGCACGGGGATCCTCTTTTGAATCTTTTATAGCGGTCCCTTCTTTCTTTAGAAAGATCGTTTCTATTTGATAATTAGCTTTTGGCTTATGACTCACCTCGTAGTCATATTCGGTAGTATTCTCCCACCACAGTTGGAAATCGTTTTTACCGAGATAAGGTATATATACCGATTCGCCCATCATCATGTTATTATATAATTGTGCTTCGATTTCTTCTTTGACGTTCAGCAGTAGAAAGATCCGGTATGCCGGCTTTAACAATGTTTGTTCACTCACAATGAGAGTGCCACCATCAAGGTTTGCATAACCAACACTATTGTTGTAAGTGATGACTGTCTTCTGGAAATTGCCTTTTGCCGAATCCAACGGTTGGATACCAATTTTAAGGCGTTTTAGTTTCTGATAATAATCAGGGAATAAATCCTTTTTTTCCGAATACCATTGTGCATAACCACCCAAGCCCACAATCGCTCCAAGTATTCCAAGCAATGCCGGTTTGTGAAGACAATTATACGTAAGATAAATGCCTTCGTTCGTATCCGGTTTTTTCAGAAACCCAAACTGTGCCCAAAGATCAACAGATATGAGTTTCGCATCCATTATTTTATTTCCTCGTTGTTAAGAATATTGAAATGTTTAATCTTTCCGACTTTATCCAAGCCTATTAACACAGTGTTGATCGGATTGTAATAGACTTCCACGTTCATGACATCAGCATCAATCTTTTGAAGACTTTGATGTACTAAGGAACAATCAATCTCTACCTTTTCTCCATTGCGCTTTATATTTACCAACTCAGTGAAGCTCGGCAACATTTTTTTTGAACCATCAATCAATTGTACAAAAACTGTTGCTTCGTTTTCAGTGCCGATTTTTCTTGAAGAATCTAATGCTGTCACAGAGTTATTGAATGCTTCTTTGAGCTTTTGGATATCCTCATTAGACAAGAACAGTGAATTGTCATTCACTTTTTTGTAAAGTTCTTCTGTGTTTTTGGGATTAATAGAGAAATGGAACACGTAATGACCTTCCTTCAAGTTGGTCTGGTTTCCGATTGTGGACATCTGCTTAGTTTTATCTGTTGTAAACGGTGAAAGAATATCCTCTGTGTAAATTTCATTCATCACATTCCCTTGTGTGTCCATATACCGATTCACACCGTGATTGATTTGTACTGGTCCGTGAATGGAGATGTTGACCTTGCCAATTCCGTCGGCATAGGTTGCACCGAAGAGCCTGATGTCGCAGCAGGTTAAAAGTTTACCTAGGACTTCAAATTTGTTTACACCACCCGTGAGATCCAAATCCAACTTTTCAGATAATTCTTTTAGTTCTTCAAGATCTCCCTCGATCTTCATTATTTGCTTATTCTTGTTAAGATGAAAATAGCATTCACTTTCTAAACCTTCAGTGTTAACTTCCGACTCCTTTGCATAAGCAACATCTTTTGATGTCAGTTTTGCTATTGACGCCGAATACTTCTTCAACGGTGAATCTTCCTCCAAGGATTTGAAGAAATCTGTTACTTGCTTCTTCTTTGGTTTTTCTGGCAGAACACCAGTAACAGTTTCACCATCGAAGAAGAAGAGAGAGTACTTTTCAATGGGTGCCTTGGGGTAATTTCCAAATATATCTTTGTAAGTTTCATTAAGTGTCTTGGGATTCATCTTATCATCGAATCTCTTCACATAAAAAAGCCTATTATCATTGAGATGTTTCCTAAAATAATCCTTCACTGCATACTTCAATGCTTTATCAGTTGAATAAACAACACCATCGGGTAGTGTACGTGGGTGATGTGTGAAATCTGCATTAAAATTGGAGTTGATCGATTTTAGAATAACGCAACCGAACACACGATTTTTAAATTCTGTAGTTGACATAGTAATTCTTCCTTTCTTTAGTTTGTTTCAGATGATTTTAATGATTCAAAGATTAGCGGTGTAGAGAAATATCCAGATAGAACGACCGGTAGAAGTTCTTTGATTGGAGTTTTACAATCGTATCCCAGTATTTCTCCCGCAAGTCTTTCAAATCGACCCTTGCCACAACTCCCATACCATTCGAATTTATGTTTATACTGATCAATTCCTCGAACGATTACTAATCGAAATTGTTTAGGGTCGTTCTTATTGATGAACGGTTCGAGTAAAGCGTGGGTTTTCTTATACGATTCGCTTTGCTTTAAAATAAAGCATATTAGTTGTCCAGCAGCAAATGCAAATTCATCATCTTCAGCAATGTGGTAATTTTCATCGCTGAAGAGTTTCCGCATTCGCTCCTGATATTCGGGAATTTTAGATGCCATATTAACTCCTT
This sequence comes from Bacteroidota bacterium, assembly GCA_030017895.1. Classification (NCBI taxonomy): domain Bacteria; kingdom Pseudomonadati; phylum Bacteroidota; species Bacteroidota bacterium. Next base: position 8,376 of record JASEGV010000100.1, read on the forward strand.
TAAAGTTTTTATTGTTTGTGTCAAAAATGTGGTTTAATGAAAAGAGAATGTTGAGTTTCTCTTTAATAGTATATGTTTTTTTATATTCTTTATCTTGCTTTATATCGTCAAGGATTGCTGAAATAATCAGATCATAAAACATCTTACCTGTGATTGCTTGCGTTCTTGATTTATAGATGTAGTCGTAGAAACTTTTTCTGTACTTGAGAATGTTTTGATATGTTGCTGCACTCATATACTTTGCGTCAATATCATCAAAGTATCTTAACATTATTTCATCGTTCTTCGTTTTTAGAACTAAGGCATTGTTGAATATTGTACGCACAACATCCAATTCGAATTGAAAAATATGATCTATTTTGCGTTCGTGATAGTCTTTTATACCCATCGGATTTTTTATTTCAAAACCTGATAGCTTATATCTGAATTGAGGGACAAAATCAAAGTCATAGATCATTGGACCATCAGCTGTATTTCTCCAGTTAATGAGGTAATAATCGGAAAGATCGGTTTGATGTTGCTCGAATAGTCTTCTGACAATCTCCCTGAAATGTAAAACCCGCTCATCGTTGTATAATCTCACAATATCTTTGTTCAGTTCGTCTTTATCAATAAAAATTGGCAATGGATTTGGAAGCTTGTCATAAGGTTTTTTATGAGATAGTAACCTTTCAAACTTGTAAAGATTTAGTGCGGTTTTCTGTGATATTCTATTGTTAACCTCATAGTGCGAAGTCTTATGAAGCATAAATTGTTTCTTAACGTTGGCGCCATTTAAAAATCCACTTAATCCAAATATTTCCCCCTCAGAAGATGTAAGATTATAGTCATCTTTGTTAAAAAGATTCTTCTTAAGGTAACTCTCAAAATCTTTCTTCACTATCTCTAAACTGACGTTGAAGTATATCTTAAGGGCGGTTCCAAAAATTGACTTATTGAATACTTTTTTTTGTATATTTAA
>JASEGV010000101.1 GCA_030017895.1 Bacteroidota bacterium
TTATGGCAAAGATAATAAATATTTACGTCATTTCATACTTAACTTAACACTAGTCCATATATTTTATTTCTTAACACTTTTGTTAAGTTGCTATTCCTTAGATGTATTGCATATACATAGTTTAATTGAGATGGATGTGTATGATAAATTGAATTACCCTCAATCAAAGTGTTATTGCAGCCGCCATGTAATACTATTGCTGAAGTTCCAAAATCATATATGTTATTATTTAATATTTGGGTATCGCGATTACCAGCTCCAGATACATATATCCCGTGTCTTAAAGTAGAAGGAGGGGTAATAGTTTCTCTTATAATACAATTCTGAATAATATTACCAATATTTGTTCCTGATCCCAGTTTAACAGCTGCGTTCTCAAAATTAACTGAAGAGCTTTCAATAATCAGGTTTTTAAGTGCGTTATAACTGGAATTATCATTAATAAAAAAAACAGGGCTAACTATATGAGTGCTTCTAAAAGTAAAATATTCACCACTACCATTAAAACTTCCATCAAAAATTACTCTTGAACAGCCAAATATTTTAATCAGTCCCGTTTCGCTCGAACCGGAAATTGTTTTCATTTCATTACTAAAAGAAGAAATAGTGAGTGTGTAATTGCCTCCGCCGGTTTCTTGCCACTGTGATAATGCGAATGCGCCGTTTTCTGTAAGGTCGGAAGTAATTTGTATTTCAACATTTCCCGAAAAAGAACCGGCACTAATTGCTTGGAACAAACCATTTGCTTGCGTGAGCGATGTATATTTGTATCCAGAGCCAACGCTGTAGGTTCCGTTGAACGAGATACGGTAGCTGTTGATAGTTCCGGTTATCGGAAATGCCGAAGCATTCATCGCAACAGAAGCTGGCTGTAAATTAAACGTACCAGAATTAATTTGAACATTAGGCGTTGAATTATTATCCTGAGCTGTTATAAAATATTGAATAACATCTCCGGCACTCACGCCGCTGTTAAACAACAACGAATAGTCAATCGTGAATTCAAACGGCGACGATGCATTGTTTGTTTCTATCCACTTCCAACCGTTTGTCGAGCTTGTGTTGCCGGTGTAATCGTTGGAATCTTTGTTTCGCTTGAAGTACAATCTTGGTTTAGTTCCTGGCGAAACATTAATTCCACTGTAATCAGTTATTACAACACCTGTTACCGCTCTATTCAAAGGACTTTCTGTGTGCGATAGTAATGTATAAGATATATCAGGCGGGTTAATATCGTTTGACAAAAAATTACCCTCATCGGCGCCAATATCCGGAGTTGTTGTATTGCGAAGATCACCATCAATATCGTCAGTGATTACAAGCGGCGAATTAATAGGAATTCCCGCACTTTCCAGCAAAGTCATACTTGCGGGATTAATGTGCAAATCGTATGGTGCACTACTGCTAATAAACGGAACGTTTTCTGTAATCGCTTTTTGGTCGAGCGGTCGGGATGAAACATAGGTTTTGTATTCTGCTATTGTTTGACATGAGGTCGTTCCATCATATAATATTAAATTTTTTGAACTTGGCGTGCCGGCGTAATAAAGATTGTTGTTGGACTTTGTTGATAAGTTAATAATGTATTTTCCCGATATTCCTTTCATAAAAGCGACCGCAAGGGCTCCTGTTGTTACATTAACATTGTTAATAAAAATATTGTTACTGAAATGAACTAATGTGTGATTATTAGTAGGAATATATAATACAGAACTTTTATTGCCGGAATTAGTGCTGACATAATTTAATAGCACTGAGTTATAAAACATATTAACATTTATTCCGCTGTGTAGAAAAATTCCGCAAGCACCCACTATTCCATGTGTAGAAGATGCACTGGATATTCCACTGATCATATTGTTATAAATGTTAGCCGTTTTTGCATAAATATATAAACCAAATGCAGAGTAGAAGGAGCTACCTGTATAAATGATGTCCGAAATATTGTTGCTGTAAATATTTAGTGTATCGCCCGCTGTTGATCTTATTGCATAAGTATCTCCACCGCCTAAGAAGCTAATAAAATTACAGTTTGAAATAGTAATTGTATTATTTTCACCTGCCTGGATGTAAACCCCGTATAAAGTGCTTAAAGGGATTGAGTTTGAAAAATTTTTAAAGGTTGTATTTTTAATCGAAAATTGTTTTTGATAGTAAATATTGATTCCTGTTGAGGAAATATTTTCAATTTTACTTTCGCCGCCAGAAGTTGAATTAATTTCATTGCCAATATCTGCATTGGCATCAGAATAGCCATAAAAGTAATATCCTTTGAAACAATCCTTAACTTCATTATTGTAAAACTTATTATAACTGTTAGTTCCGGCAAAAGAAGTTGCGTTTGACTGAATGTGAAATCCATTATCACTTGTTCCAGATTTATCCAAATCTATAACGCAGTTCTTAATCGTGTTGTATTGACAGCCGTCGGATGCGCTTCCATATAATTGAAATCCATTTTCCATTTCGGTTCCAGCATCACGAATATCAAAACCATCAAATGTGATGTAGTCGCTTCCGTTTAATTGAAATCCGGCTTGAGTTCCGCTGCTTCCAGTAAAAATAATTATTGGTTTTACACCTGTCCCTGATTGTTTAAATACTATTTGATTATCAGCGGTTCCTGTTGCAGTTATTGTAAGTGGTGCAGAATTAAAAGTTTGGCCATCCATAACCAGAAAGGTAACTCCACCCGAACCAACACCGTTAGAGTTTAATGCATCAATTGCAGCAAAGAATGTAGAGTAATCACCGCTGCCTGAGTTATCAATTGTTTTAGTGCCAGTTAGCGGCTGTGCATTTATATTTAGTGATGATAAAAACACAAAGTAAAACAACAGTAAAAGATTTCTGAATTTCATTTTGTTCTCCGATTATTTTATTTAATAAATATTTTTTAATGATGTTTAAATTGTCGGCAGCTCGATAAACTATCTTACCAAAATCATTTTTTTAGTGTTCACATAAATCTGACGTGGGACCTGCCTACCGTTTGACGAAGGATTTCCTGCTTCCATTCTTAACATATAAACACCGCTCGCCATTCCGCTTGCATTCCACTCCACCGACTTGAATCCTGCGTCTTGGGTCTCATTCACGAGTGTTGCTACTTCTTGTCCAAGTATGTTGTACACCTTAAGCGTCACCTTATAGGTCGAAATGCCATTTCGACCTACATCAGCGGGTACCTGATAAATAATAACTGTTGACGGGTTGAACGGATTGGGATAGTTTTGTGAAAGATGAAACTCTTGAGGAAGTTCATCTGATTTTATGACATCAACTGTTAGCCACCACCTCAGCAGTGGGTGAATCAAATACTTATCACTATTAATGGTCTGGATATATAAAGAATTCCCATATTGCCCTGTAGGTTGGGGCGGAAGACCGAAAATAACATTCCCGAGATGAGCGTCATTTTTTAGTAAAGTTCCACTTGCGTACCATTTATCTTGCTCGATTGCAACATTAAAACGCCCGGCATTTGCTGAATCAGCAAATTGTGTTTGACCAATCCAATTTACATAAGCATTTTGGTATTTATATGTTACTCCTCCTACACTTACAGAGCTATTATTCGTAATCCGTTTTTGTTGTGTGTACACATTGTTATAATAAATTAATTCAGTAAAATATGATTCATTTATTGTAAACGACATACTTGAAGTACTGGATGTCCCAGTAACTAATTCCGAATACTTTTTGTGAGCCCAATTGTAATCGACAACGGCGCTATCACGTCCCGTATGATTAATATTGAAAGTCCATGTAGTCCCAGCATCAATTACATAACCATTGAACTGTCTTTGAAAGTTAACCGCACCAGTCCCCGGCGGATTTGGAATAGACTGACTCTGAACCTGAATATCGGTAAAATTGGTTACAGTAACACGGTAATTCATATTATGCGATCTCGACAACGATTCCCATGAACTTCCAAAATATCCATCAACCGATGAAAATATAAAAACCTCAGTGAACCCGTTTGCATATACTACCCTTAGCTGGTTTGTGGGTGTGGAAGAATATAACCAAACATCATAGTTCGATGTACTCTGAGTTATCGTACCCGTCAAAGTTAGGACATTACTATTTAAACTCCTCGTTAACCAGACAACCCAAGCAGCTTCATCTACGACTGATTGACCAAACTCTGTTATTTCATAAGATGACCGAAAAAGATTGTAACAGATAGTGGCTTCGCTCTGACAAAATGTTGATGGCGACAAAATAATTATCAGTCCGATGATAACGAATATCGTTTTCATAATATGCCTCTTTATTTTATTAGCAGCATTTTGTTTATTTCAACATGCTTATTATTGGAGTTGAATTGATCAATGACTTCGATTCGATAATAATAAACACCGCTTGCCACATTCACACCATCATCATTTTTTCCATTCCAAGTCGCTTCATAAGTGCCTGGCTGTTGATTGTTATCGACAAGGGTAACTACCCGCCTACCACTTATATCATAAACATCCAATCTTACATATGAGGGCGTTGGTAACTCATATCGAAAAGAAGTCTGAGGATTAAATGGATTAGGATAGTTTTGCGCAATAGTGAATTTTTGGGGAACTTTCGTGTCAATTTCGAAAACACTTGTTAACGTAACGACTGTCGCACGCATGAATAATGTGTAATCATAGGGTGAAGTTAATTTATACCAACTTACGTTATTATACTCATAAGCTCTCTGATTGCCCGGCGGTGGGTCTGCGCCTATTAACGGTTGATTGTATCCATCATATTTTACACTAACATAAAAATCACCGTTTGGATTGACATTCGATAAATTGATAGATAGCCAGCCTGCTTGTTGAGGAACTATCGTTGATGGGCTCAGTATCGAAGTTCCCGGTAAACTACCATTTCCATCTGCCTTATACATTTTCAATGTAAATCGGCCATTTCCATAAGGATTATTTTCTCCGACAAGTAAAATTTTTATATTTGATACTTTAACATTCGGCACGGGTGGAGTAAATCGGACGGCTAATTCCCAATTAGCATCTGATTCGTAAACACCCGTATATGGGTCGTTATCGTCATACGATAAACTATAAGTCTGACCTCCGCTGCTTTCGATGCCAACAGCAGTGAAACCGCTCGCCACTATGTTGTATTCTGTTGAACCATTGCCGAATAAATCTTTTGCAGAGTTTAAACAAGCATTGCGTAAATCAACAAACTGCGAATTGTTTGTAAGATATGTAGTCAACGACCTGTACCAAATCCAACCCGCTTTTGAACGGCCGATAACCGAAGCAACATTATAGAATGCTTTATTTAAAATACCACAATTTATATGAACTCCACCATGGTCATTCTGGGGATCGTTCGGTAAAGTAACAAATTCGTCCATATGAGCAGGCAGCCAATTTGGATGCCCTTGGGTATATCCGTTGTGTGGGTCTTGCATACTTCTGAGTCCGTCTCCCGGTGTACCTGGTGTAAAAACATCTTCCCCAACGAGCCAATCGGCGCTATCAGCGATAACCGCAAAAACATCGGACATATTTTCATTCATGGCGCCTGGTTGTAATTCGTATACAAGATTTGCCGTTTTTTGTGTTACACCGTGCGTAATTTCATGCGCTATAACATCAAATGAACCCGCAAGGTTTGAAAATACTACACCATCGCCGTCTCCATATGTCATGAAGAAACCATTCCAATACGCATTATTGAGCTTGATTCCGTAGTGAACCACATTCTCCATCGTCATCCCTGCATTATCAATACTATTCCTATTGAAGCGGGATTTGTACATTTGATATGTTTCCCGAGTAAAATGGTGTGCACTCACTGCAGCTTTCATTCTCTCGGTATCGTTAAAGTTATTATCATTATTGGAGTCAGTTACAACAGTTGCACTCATATACCCGTTACCAGTTGTATCGTTTTGAGCATCGTATGTTCTTATTATTCCTTTTAAGCTTTCAATTGGTGCCACATACATTGGTAAACTCGCATCAATCATATAATATTTCCCACCATACAGATAGGAATGGACTGTTTTAACATTCCCATCCAAAGCTATACCTGAACCGACAGCCGGTCCATCGTATCTAATACCGTCATCGATTTTTATAACTTCACCGGTATTAGCATCAATAAAAACAGTCATCATTGGGTTAGAATAAGAAGGCAATGATACTGCATATACAAGCAACAACTTAACACCTTTTGAGTAGATGTTTAATTCAGCAGCTTCGCCTGTTGATTTATAATTGCTGAGGGATTTTTTCGCGATCTGGATTGCAGATAAATTGTCGATTTTAGGGGTGTTGTTCATATCAGGCGTTGGGAAATATCTTCCATTCACACATTCTATCGAACCGTCAGAATTGAAGTGTACAATTAATTGACCTTGAAAGATTTTTACACCGTTAACTTGTTGTTGATATTTAATGTGCGTCATTCCCATCTCGTCTTTTATATCAGAAATCAGCTTTAGTTCTTTGTCCGGTTCCCTCAAGCCAAATAATTCTTTATTCTCAAATAAAAATCTGATACCATCGACTGACTTATCGGATGAGCTGGAATATCCTGGCGCAGTCAATTTTCCTGTAACGAACGTTGGAGTTGAGTTGAATTCATTCCACTGCACTCCGACCTGATGACCGACTTTATTCTGCAATGTTTCCAATCCTTCTTTAGCATTGTGATTAAAAAACTTCACAACATCGGTAGATGTTTTCATCCCTGGATTGTTCGTTATAAAAGCGAACATAGGAATAATAAACAACAGCAAAACTATTTTTAGATATTTCATAAAATCCTCTTATGATTATTTGGTGATTGAATTGTTAATTAGATTTTTAATGTAATAATAAAATTCTTTTATTTTTTCAGGAACCTCTTCCTCTGGCTCGACACCTACCCATGAGACCGTGTGCTTAGAAATATTAGTTGAAATACTGATTGACGAAGAAATATTCCCTGATTTATTATATTGCACATTTAGCAATTCCAACTCTGTTATTTTAGTATTCATTTCTTTTAATTTATCAGGTGTTAATTTACCACCGGGCTTTAAAGATGCGAGATTATAAGTGCGCCCTTCCCATCGACTTATCTCCCCCAATGTATCAATGTAGTAACCATTATACATACCTGTAAATCCACCACCGGATGTTAGCGTAACATTAAAGCGGCTACTGAGATTTTGGGTATGACTGCATCCTAAAATATGTAGCGATAAAATAACCAAAACGATTAAAGTAAAATTTTTCATAATGTTAACAAGTTATTCAGTTTAACAACATTATTAATGTGGACTCATGTTCAACCAAGATTCTACACTGAGCGTATGTCGCACGTTTATCGCTCATTCAAATTATTTCAACATTACAAATTTCTTGACAGCAACAAAATCACCGGTATTTATTCGATAGAAGTACACACTGCTGGCGAGATTACTTAAATCAAGCAGCATAGATTTATACCCAGGTTGCTGAAACTCATCTACCAAAGTCATTACCTCTTGCCCCAATAAATTATAAACACGTATAGTTACATGTTGACTCGTTGGCAAATCATATTTAATTGTAGTAGTAGGGTTAAAAGGATTGGGATAGTTTTGATAGAGTTCAAAAACCGATGGTAGAGGAATTTGATCTTTTATACCTACGAATATGTCGCGAAAAAGGGTGTCTGCCAGCAAACCAGATTCAATAAAGCTATTCCCATATCCAGAAGTTCCAACAAAGTTTTGTCCCGCAACCGACTTTATGTTTGTGTTACTGATTTTCGATTCAGCAAAACCCATGTTGAAAGATGACCAAGGTACTTTGGAATTTTGTGTGCAAACTTGTTGAGTGATGAATATTAGCATTAGAAGATATTTCATTTGAATTTTCCTTTCCGATTATCGCACTTCACCAATGTTTCGATTTTTTTGATCTTCGAGCAATTGTATCCGTTTTTCGAGATGGATTAATTGTTTTTTCAATTCCAAATTTTCTTGATACAGTGCTTTGATTGCTGAAAGCGCAACGCCGTCAGGGTCTATGGTTGAAATCGTTTTATCATCCTCACCTAAACCAAACAGTGAATAAAAGTCCTGTGCCATTGGACCTATATGTTCGATACTAGGGTCTTGCGACTTGTAACTCCATTGTTTGATTGGGAGATGTGAGAGCTTTTCTAAAATATCTTTTTCGTTCACTGGTCGGATGTTTCGCTTTAGAGTACTATCTGAGACGACATTCCAAGAGGAACCACCAGCCGTTAGTGTTACACCTGAAGTTAGACCTGTGTTTGTGTAAATCCGCACACCGCCGGAAGCCCGGATATTAAATTGATTATCCGCTGATGAAACAAAATCTGAGTTAGTCGTGTCAGCCCAGACGAACGCGCCATTGTGATCCGCTTTCGCCCTTCGTCCAGAGGCAAAAGAATAGTGGCCTGTTGTTCTATTAGACCGCCCGCCTGGAATTATTGAGTAATTACCGGTCGCAGAATTAGAGTCGGTTGTAAATGCACCACCCCCGCCGCTGACTACAGAGTAATTTCCATGAGCAATGTTAATGCTACCGCCTCCAACCGTCGAAGCAATCCCATTCGCCTGATTTGAATTACCGCCGCTTATACTCGCGAAATTACCTTTAGACCAATTACCTCCGCCACCGGCTACCGTTGCGTAATTTCCATACGCCTTATTATAGGATCCTCCCCCTACCGCTGCAGCATCACCAATACTAGCGTTCATATATCCACCCCCAACAGTAGAGTATGAGGCGCCGGCTGTATCAGATTCTCCGCCTCCGACTGTTGAATAGTTACCACTGGCAATATTACCCCTACCACCATTTACGGTGGCACGCTCGCCGCTTGCTGTATTTACATATCCACCTCCAACAACCGAATTGATTCCGCTTGCCGTATTCCGGTAACCGCCTCCGATCATTGCTTCGGCGGCGGTAACAGCATTTCGCCTTCCACCGCTGATTACTGAATAATTTCCTATCGCCGCGTTGGAATCATATAAATCGACACCACCACCTCCAGAAACAACCGAGTAATTTCCCCGCGCTCGATTATTTCTTCCCGCAACAAATGCGTCAGTACCTGTGTTAAGATTACTCCATCCGAAGTTTCCTTTTCCCATTGCAATTGATGGATTGCCTGTATTAGTTATCGCTCCTGTCATAGTTCCGCCGGATAATGGAAGGTATAATCCATTCTTAAGGGCAGTTCCAAAAATTCAAATATAAGTTTAGTGTTATAGATTTTATC
>JASEGV010000102.1 GCA_030017895.1 Bacteroidota bacterium
TTTTCTTAAATATACAAAAAAAGTATTCAATAAGTCAATTTTTGGAACCGCCCTTTAAAGAATAATAAAAATAGTGTGCAGGCGTAAGATCAACTTAAAAGATTTGGTTCGAAGTGTTTTTCCGATTTCTCGTAAAAACTCCTTAGAAAGGAGGTGATCCAGCCGCACCTTCCGGTACGGCTACCTTGTTACGACTTAGCCCCAGTCACTGATTTTACCTTAGACGGCTGCTTCCTTGCGGTTTGCGCACCGGCTTCGGGTACCCCCAGCTTCCATGGCTTGACGGGCGGTGTGTACAAGGCCCGGGAACGTATTCACCGCGGCGTGCTGATCCGCGATTACTAGCAATTCCAGCTTCATGGAGTCGAGTTGCAGACTCCAATCCGAACTGAGGTCGATTTTAAGGGATTAGCTCCACCTCGCGGTTTGGCAACCCGTTGTATCGACCATTGTAGCACGTGTGTAGCCCTGGATGTAAGGGCCATGAGGACTTGACGTCATCCCCACCTTCCTCACTACTTACGTAGGCAGTCCACTTAGAGTGCCCAGCATAACCTGATGGCAACTAAGTGCAGGGGTTGCGCTCGTTGCTGGACTTAACCAAACACCTCACGGCACGAGCTGACGACAGCCATGCAGCACCTGTACAAGTGCCCCTTGCGGAGAGATCCCCTTTCAGGGACTGTCACTTGCCTTTCAAACCCAGGTAAGGTTCTTCGCGTTGCATCGAATTGAACCACATGCTCCACTGCTTGTGCGGGCCCCCGTCAATTCCTTTGAGTTTCAACCTTGCGATCGTACTCCCCAGGTGGGATACTTAATGCGTTAACTTTGGCACCGATCCCGTTCGGCACTTGAACTTGCAAGTACCGAACGGGACCGACACCTAGTATCCATCGTTTAGGGCGTGGACTACCAGGGTATCTAATCCTGTTTGCTCCCCACGCTTTCGTCCCTCAGCGTCAGTTATGAGCCAGATGATCGCCTTCGCAACTGGTGTTCTTCATGATATCTACGCATTTCACCGCTACACCATGAATTCCATCATCCTCTCTCACACTCAAGATGGACAGTATCAAAGGCAGTTTCACAGTTGAGCTGTGAGATTTCACCATTGACTTATCCACCCGCCTACGGACCCTTTACACCCAGTAATTCCGGACAACGCTCGCACCCTACGTATTACCGCGGCTGCTGGCACGTAGTTAGCCGGTGCTTTCTAAAAAGGTACAGTCAACGGCGCTCAAGGCGCCATATTCTTCCCTCTCCACAGAGGTTTACATCCTAACGGATTTCATCCTTCACGCGGCGTCGCTGCTTCAGGCTTTCGCCCATTGAGCAATATTCCTCACTGCTGCCTCCCGTAGGAGTCTGGACCGTGTCTCAGTTCCAGTGTGGCTGATCATCCTCTCAGACCAGCTACCCATCGTCGGCTTGGTGGGCTTTTACCCCGCCAACTACCTAATGGGACGCAGGTCCATCTTGAAACACCCTTTTGGGGCTTTTGATCTCATAATAATGCTATTAAAAGATATTATCGGGTATTAGCCCCGATTTCTCGGAGTTATCCCCGTTTTCAAGGTAGGTTGCCTACGCATTACTCACCCGTCTGCCGGTTTACTAGGGATATTGCTACCCCGTTCTCCCCGACTTGCATGTGTTAAGCACGCCGCCAGCGTTCGTCCTGAGCCAGGATCAAACTCTCCGTTGTAAAGTTTAAAACTTTATTTTCTTCGAGTTTAACCTGTAAAAAAAGGTTGTTTTTCTATCTAAATTGATTTTAGAGCCATACACACTATTTTCAAAGAACATCTTATGAACATTTAATCATTCATAATGGGCTCATAATATACAAACATTTTTCATATAAGTCAAGCACCCTTTAAATTTATTTTTTAGTGTTTAGATGATAATTTATTTTTTCTACTAAAACAACTCGAAAACAATCTTTTTTAGGAAAAAAATTCTTGTAATAGTTATGATTTATTTATATATTCATCAAACAATTTTTCTATGAATCTTACAATCTAAATAATATAGGAAATAGAATTTGAGTATGAATACTTTAAAAAGAAGATCTTGGGCTGAGCCATTCAAAATTAAAATGGTTGAACCCTTAAAAATGACAACTATGGAATATCGCCAAAAAGCACTTGCCGAAGCAGGCTATAATACTTTTCTTTTAAAATCGGAAGATGTATATATCGACTTGCTGACTGATAGTGGAACTAATGCGATGAGTGAATATCAATGGGCTGGGATGATGTTAGGCGACGAGGCTTACGCCGGCAGTAAAAACTTTTACCACCTTGAAGAAGCTGTTCAAAAATATTATGGGTATAAATATTTAGTGCCTACACACCAAGGTCGCGGTGCCGAAAATTTGATTTCTCAAATTTTAATTAAAAAGGGAGATTTCATTCCCGGTAATATGTATTTTACAACCACGCGTCTTCACCAAGAACTTGCCGGAGGAACTTTTGTAGATGTTATTATTGATGAGGCTCATCAAACAGAAGTGGAACATCCATTCAAAGGAAATATTGATTTACAAAAACTAGATGACCTTATAAAAAAAGTAGGAGCCAACAAAATCCCCTACGTGAGTGTAGCAGGAACGGTTAATATGGCAGGAGGCCAGCCAATCTCGATGGAAAATATGAAACAAGTTCGGGAGCTGACATCGAAATATGGTATCAAAATAATTTTTGACGCAACACGTGCAATCGAGAATGCATATTTTATTAAAACTCGTGAAGATGGTTATCAGAATAAAACGATCGATGGAATTTTAAAAGAAATGTGTTCCTATACCGACGGCGCAACAATGAGTGGCAAAAAAGATTTGCTTGTCAATATGGGTGGTTTCTTGGCTCTCAATGATTACGAAATATTTGAAGAAGCGAGAAACATGGTGGTTATTTATGAAGGGCTACACACTTATGGCGGCTTAGCTGGACGTGATATGGAAGCTATGGCTCGCGGTATTGAGGAAGCTGTTCAATTCGATCACATCAGAGCAAGAATCGGACAAGTAGAATATGTCGGAGAAAAATTATTACAATTCGATATCCCGATTGTCAAGCCAATAGGAGGACATGCTATTTTCTTGGATGCTAAAAGGTTTTTTCCGCAAATTCCACAAATAGAATTTCCAGCTCAAACCTTAGCAGCAGAAATCTATCTCGACTCCGGAGTGCGAACAATGGAGAGAGGAATAGTTTCCGCAGGCCGAAATAAAGATACCGGTGACCATTACTATCCAAAACTCGAACTTGTGCGGATTACTTTTCCGCGACGAGTTTATACACAAGCTCATTGCGACGTTACAATTGAATCTATTGTGGAAACATACGAAAACAGAAATAGCATTAAAGGTTTGAAAATGGTTTACGAACCAAAATATTTACGTTTCTTCCAAGCAAAGTTCGAAAGGTTATAATGAATAAAATATCAACTTTTTTCTCAAACCTTTTTAAGCGCTCGTTAGATATTGTCGAAAAAACCGGAAATGCACTACCTCACCCGGCAACTTTGTTTGGGATTCTCGCCCTTTTGGTCGCAATCGCCTCAGCCATCGGCTACCACGTCGGATTAAAAGCATTGCATCCCTCAAATGGGACAATCGTTACGGTTACGAATTTGCTAAGCGGCGATGGACTCCGCTGGATGTACTCAAATTTATTTAGAAACTTTGTTGAGTTTCCCCCACTCGGAATTGTGCTAACGGCAATGATCGGCATCGGGTTAGCCGAAGGGTCGGGTCTATTAACTACTCTCATCAAAGCCGTCGTAATAACGGCGCCAAAGCGACTGATTACTACAACCATTGTATTCGCAGGTGTACTATCGCATACTGCTTCAGAAGCAGGGTATGTTATTCTAATTCCACTCGCTGCAATAGTATTTTTAGCTCTCGGCAGACATCCGCTTGCCGGACTCGCAGCAGCTTTTGCTGGTGTAAGTGGTGGGTTCGGTGCAAATTTTATTATCGGGTCAATAGACCCAGTTTTAGCTGGACTAAGTCAATCCGCTGCACAAATTATTGACCCCACGATACATCTCAACCCAGCGATAAATTTTTATTTTATGTTCGTATCGGGTATTGTCATAGTCATTGCTGGTACATGGGTAACGGAAAAAATAGTAGAACCGCGCCTCGGAAAATACAACGGCAGTTCTCAAGCAATCTCCATCGACACAATTTCTGCTATCGAAAAAAAAGGGTTGAGATGGGCAGGAATTAGCGTCCTCGTAGCTTCGATAACATTTATTATTATAACCGTTCCGGAGAACGCACTACTCCGTAATCCGGAAACAGGTTCTATCCTTAAATCGCCGTTTTTAGAAGGTATGATTACAGCAGTTATGATCTTCTTTTTTATACCAGGTCTCGTGTATGGACTCGTTGTCAAGACAATTCGAAACGACAAGGAAGCAATAAAACATATTATCAGCTCGATGAGCGGGATGGCTGGTTACATCGTCTTAGTATTTTTCGCAGCCCAATTCGTTTATTTCTTCCGGCAGAGTAATCTCGGTGTTATTCTGGCGATCGATGGTGCTGAATTTTTAAAGTCGATAGGTTTAACCGGAATCTCTCTTATAATCGGCTTTGTTTTCCTCTCAGCTTTTATTAACATGTTTATGGGAAGTGCATCCGCAAAATGGGCAATTATGGCTCCTGTGTTTGTGCCTATGTTTATGCTGTTAGGTTACCATCCGGCACTAACACAGGCTGCATTTCGCATCGGCGATTCCGTTACCAACCTTATAACACCCATGATGAGTTACTTTGCTCTCATTGTAAGCTTCGCTCAAAAATACAACGATAAATACGGAATGGGAACGATTATCTCGATGATGCTTCCTTATTCTATCATTTTCACACTCATGTGGATTTTGTTGCTTGTGGCTTGGATATTATTCGGGTTACCTTTAGGACCCGAGGGAGCTTTATATTTTTCAAAATAATATTGGAATTCTTGATGGAAAATTTTCTGCTTATAAGACCGGCTGAATTAAAAGATGCAAACAATATAATCGAATTCAATGCTGCGATGGGAAAAGAAACCGAAGGCATTCAGTTAAATATGGATATTTTAAAGTGTGGTGTTGACTCGGTATTAACTGACGAAAATAAGGGGTGTTATTATATTGCAGAAATGAATGGAAAAATGGTCGGTCAGTTGATGATTACATACGAGTGGAGCGATTGGCGCTGCGGGTTCTTCTGGTGGATTCAGAGTGTTTACGTTCTGCCGGAATACAGACAGCAAGGGGTTTTCAGAAATTTATACCAACACGTAAACGACCTCGCTAGCGGCGATAAAAGTGTTTGCGGTTTGCGGCTTTATGTGGAACGGAATAACGAACGAGCAAAGAAGGCATACGAAAATTTAGGTATGTCCCAGTCGCATTATGAAATGTTCGAAGTAGAATTTAAGAAATAGATTTTTTTCTAAACAAACATTTCAGGATTTAATAGAAATTTTAAGACACCTTTTCCTGCTGAAATGGGTTTGTTAATTTCGACACAGGCAAACGAAGCTTTTTTCATTTCGATTAACGCATCCCTCTTGCTAATCAAAGTCGAAATCGTTGCCCCCAATAACGGTTGGTGTCCTACTAAAAGTAACTTTCCATCATCTGAAAAATTTGTTAGATCGTTCAGTAGTTTTTCCGGATCGCATTCGGGCAATAAGTTGTTGGACTCGATAATTACTGGACTATGATTCGAAATTTCAGCGATAATAGTTGCAGTTTGCCAGGCACGAAGTAGCGGACTTGAAATAATGTTAGTGAATCGTATTTTTTTTGATTTGATATAATCAGCAAGTTTATATATACTCGCTTTTCCTTCTTCACTCAAAGGAGGCGTCCTCTCGTTATAACCGTTCATTAATGCATCAGCATGACGCAAAAGATATATTAACATAATTTATTTTTCTTTTTTGAAATGATCCCAGCCGGACGCACCCAACAATTTTCGTTCACCGTTTTCACGGATAAGATTTATCCCTTCCGATTGTTCCACGATCCTGCCTAATATGGTAACATCGGAAGTTAGATTTTCTAATTTTTCGAATTCGGAATCGGTTAGTGTGAACAGCAATTCATATTCCTCACCCCCGTAAAGCGCATAGTCGATAATATTTTCTGAAAATTCAGCAGCAACGCGCTGCGAATTTGAATCAACAGGAATGTTATGTTCCCAGACTTCAGCTCCAACCCCGCTGTTGTTACACAAATGATGAACCTCGGATGCAAGTCCATCGCTGATATCAATCATTGAGTTTACTTTGATATTTTGTGTTAATATTTTGGAAATATCCAACCGTGGCTTTGGCATCAGATACTTTTCCAATACAGGTTTATACTGCTCGATATTGGATTTAAAATTTGTTGTATCATTTATATACTTATTTTTTTCACTTAATAGAATTTTTAAACCCGCGTGCGAGGCACCCAAATGTCCTGTAACGCAAATTAAATCGCCAACCATAGCACCACTGCGATAAACTATTTTTTCAGGGTCAGCTTCGCCCGTTAATGAAATTGATATTACAGTATTCCCCGTTGCCGACGTTGTATCGCCGCCAACCACGAGACAAGAATATTTTTTACACGCTTGAACAACACCACGATAAAAATCTTCCACCATTTCAACAGATATTTTTTGCGGGAGGCATAAAGTTATAACTACGTAGCGAGGTACTCCACCCATCGCAGCAATGTCGCTGATATTTGAAACTATCGATTTCCATCCTAAATGCTGCATAGATGTAAATGTAAGGTCGAAATGGACACCCTCAACCATTGCATCTGTAGTTAAAAGCTGAAGCTTATCGGGCGAAGTTTTGTAAACTGCCGTATCGTCGGAAATTCCCTTAATTAGATTATCATCTATACTGGTACCAACAATTTCTTTAATTTTTTCTATCAGCCCAAATTCACCGATATTACTTATCTGAGTTTGCTGAGGCATTTATTGCAGGAGTTGGTTTATCTGCTCGACAAAAAAATCTTTTGTTCTGATTCCTACAAACCGATCAACTATTTTCCCTTCTTTGTTTATTAAAAAAGTGGTGGGAATACCGCGAATGTTTCCAAAAGCAGACGCAAGTTCGCCGTTATCAACAATGTTCATATACGATACTTTATTTTCATTTAAAAAATCACTCACTTCAGAAATCACATTCGTCCCCTTATCTGTTGAAATACCAATAACTTTTACCCCCTTCGAAGCGAATTCCTCATTAATTGCAACTAAATCGGGAAGCTCTTTCTTACACGGGGCGCACCATGTTGCCCAGAAATTTACAAGCGTAACTTCTTTTCGAAACGAATCAAAATTATTGGTTTTACCGTCCCCTCCATTCCAACTAAAATCCGGAACGATTCCTTCTCTCGTTTGTACAGAAAGTAAAGGGAATACGTTTTCGTTATTTTTGTCGCTCCCAACTTTTTCTTTTGTTTCACAACCAATAATGATGCCGAGTAAAATGAGAGTGATTGCAAAATTTTTAAAAATTACCATTGCGTCTCCGTATCAGTTAAGTAAACCATTAAATTATTTTTATCCATTTCAGATGCGGCAGCAAATAAATTATTCTCTTTAACCCATAATATTACCGAACAGCATTTATGCATATCGGCAACATACCATCCTGTTTCTTTAATTGTTTTAAGTACATGTGAAGGAAGTGTTAGATTAGGATTGTTTTTAATCGAATCGAAATTAATTTGAAGGTAATAGATAATACAATTCTCTTTTTTATATATCGAGTGGGTTACCCGCTGCCCTCTCTCGGACGTAACGCAACCTCCAAGCAAAGAACAATCTTTCAGTTGAGGAATTTCAAGTTCGTGTGTATCGTTAGCCTGAAAGAACGAAGCCATCTTACCCTTCAGCACCGCATCATAATTGTTATAGACGAAATGAATAAAGTTGTTATCATGAGGGCTGTTGTGCGAATGGGACGACGGTTCTTGAGTCAAAACAAATATCAAAATTACTGCGGTCGTAAGTCCAACGGTTAGGTACCACCGTTTTACTATCAATCCAAAAAAAGAAGCAATGCCTGTAAAAATATTTCCAGAATTTATATTGCTATTTATGTGAGTCAATATCCTGTGCTCAAGATAAGGAGGCGGAGGGAATGGATGCAAACTCGATTGCAAAAATTTCTTAGTAACTCTCTCAAGCTCGTATTCATCTTTGCATCTTTTACAAATTTTAGCGTGCTGATTGAATTCATCTAATTCTTTGCCACCGAGGCGTTTATCAACCACGGAACTAATATGTTCCAGCACTTCACTACAATTCACAGATTACCTATCAAAATTTATATCAAATACCTGTCTATGTTTATAATTAATTATTTTTTATTTAACGAAACCTTTTTTCTTTGCATACCCGAATAATTTTGATTGTAACATTTTTCTGCCACGATGTAATCTGGAGCGGACTGTTCCAACCGGGATATCTACAAACTCTGCAATTTCTTCGTATGTATAACCTTCGATGTCGCAAAGTATTACTACCGTTTTAAAATCCGGATGCAACTCATCTAAAGCTTTTGCGACCTCGTCGTCCAACACGCCGCCGAACATCTGCTTCGCTAAATCGTAATCTTCAGTAGCTGTGTCCTGTAATCGAGTATAAAACTCTTGTATCTCACCAAAGTCAATCAGATCAGGTTCTTTTGTAACTTTCCGATATCGGTTGATGTAAGAATTTTTCATTATACGAAACAGCCATGCGCGTATATTAGTTCCCTTTTCATATTTATCCCAAAATCTATAAGCCTTCAGAAATGTATCCTGTAACAAATCGTCTGCATCATCAGCATTACCTGTTAAATGTCGTGCAAAACTATATAATACATTCATCTGCGGAATTGCTTCCGATTTGAATTCATTCTGCTTTTCATTTTCATTTGGGTTGAGAGATAATAAGGTCATATTTTTTTAAAAGCTGTTTCCTTTTTAATGAGCATTGCTATAATACAAAATTTGAATTATATCTGCAAGAGATTTTTTGTTTATCTCAGATAATCCCGTTATTTGTTCAAATTTCAAACTATTTTTTTAATAATATTAGTTTTTAAATCCGGAAATTATTATACTTCCATCGGTGGATGAACTTTAAATTTGATGGATGAAAAATGACGAGCCAAAAAGATAAAGGGCAGTTCCAAAAATTCAAATATAAGTTTAGTGTTATAGATTTTATCGT
>JASEGV010000103.1 GCA_030017895.1 Bacteroidota bacterium
TCCCTAATGGCGGTCATTAGAAATTTATAGCCTATTGAACAATCTGGGTTTAATGAAAATTTATGAAAATTACAAGAAATGATGAATCTTTGGAAAATTCTGCAATCTTTATTATCTTTCAAACGAAATCAATGATCAATCAACAACCAACAATTGAAAATTGACAATTAAAATGGGCCCGTAGCTCCAAAATTACATAAGTTAGCAAATGTAATGTAGGTAACTTATAAGAAATTTTGAGAATCCCGCCGCAGGCGGGGCTCAACTGGATACCTGCCCGACCGAACGGACTTAAGACTAAATATCGGTCGTTCGGGCGGGGAGCAACAGCCTTATTAACGAAGGTAGAGCTAGAGAAAAATTTTTCAAGAGCTCAACTGGCAGAAAGTACTTAAATAAAAATATAGAATTAAAATTATCTGGGCCCGTAGCTCAATCGGATAGAGCATCAGCCTTCTAAGCTGAGGGTTACGTGTTCGATTCACGTCGGGCCTACAAATAAACGGAGACAATCTTATTGAAGGTCTCCGTTTCTTATAAGCCGGAGTGGTGGAATTGGCAGACACACCGTGTTCAGGGCGCGGCGTCCGAAAGGTCATGCGGGTTCAAGTCCCGCCTCCGGCACTCCCAAAATAACATAACTTAACAAGTGAAACGAAGTTAAGTTATGTGTTATTTTGCGGGAGGCTGTCTAAAAAGTAAATATTTCTTAGTGGTAAGAATCCTTTGATTATGATTCAAAAATAAGAGCATCAACACTAAGGTACTAAGAACACTTAGGCACACAAAGACTTTTTAGACAGCCTCTAATTCCGTACAGCTAACTTATAAGAAATTTTGAGGATCCCGCTTAAGAACATAAAACGTTTTAAAGCGGGATGGATTGAAATTCAAACCTAAAATATAAAATCCTCATTTACTATACTTCCAACTCTGTTTTATTTCTGTCCTCTTTATAAAATTCGTCTTCTCCCTTTCAAATTCCATCGAATATAATAAATCAGAGTAGGTAATTTTTATCTCTTCATAAATAGTATCGTTTCCGACGATGTAAAACTTGAACGGAATCTTTAAAGGCACATCAGGAAATGAGTAAAATTTTATTTTTGCAGTTTCATTTCTTCCAACAAATTTATAATCTGTTTGTAAACTACTTATAAGATTTTTCCCACCATACAAATCCAATTCAACCTTATACGGTCGCACTTTGGATATCAGTGTTAAATTGTTATCGAAGTATGTAGTATCACCCGACTTTGTTTGTTTAACAGTTCTGAGAATTCTGTATTTAGTTGTATCGAGTGGAAATAGAGGTGTTGTCTCAAAATCTATCGAAGTATTTTTTCCTAACAAAAGGGTGTCTTTATTTGAATATTTTATTTTTATACTGTCTAAATATTCAAAACTTTTTAAGTTAGTGGTGAACAGCCGTTCATCTAAATCAAATGTCTGTTGAACGTTTACAGTTATGAACCATTCCTCGCTGTACGAAGTTTGTGTGTACAAATAAATCGAACCTATTACTAAAGTGATGATTGTTAAAACCAACATCTTCACGGTTCTGAATTTATCAAGGACAGTTTTCAGAAACGGAGTTTCACGATACACAGTCGCAAATGCAAATAAAAAAGGGATAGTTAGAAGCGAAAAGAAAACTATCATTGCGACACTAAAAACTAAATATCCATCCAGACCCGGAACTTCAACATCACTTATGGCAAACAATCTTGCTATAAATGGATACCACTCATTAAATATGTATCGGAACAGAGGCAATGGTGAAAGTACAAAAAAGATAATCTTTAAAAATTGAATACGAAATGCCGAAGCTAAAGCAATCAGCAACAATGATGCTGCCGGATATATTGCTATTCGCGGGCTGACAAAACTTAAAGCGATTATAAAAATTAATAGAAGAACCGATGAACGCTTGTAGAATACATACGGACATTTTGATAAACGCAATTTCTTTTCGATCTGTAAAGATACCCATAAACCAACACCGCCGAATACAAAAGAATAGAAAAGATATGGATTGATATCGGAAAACCAAGGATATCTAACCGATTTTATCCATCCGATTATATCGATGGCAAACCAGGCAAAAACAACAGGGATAAATACAAACAAGAGCATTTTTATTCCCGACCATTTCCGAACAGTTGGAAGTGGTTTGTTGGTAACGCTGTCGAGGATTGGAGACTGGGTAATAATAAGTCGCCGGTTGCGAGCGATTATAAAACTAATGATTCCCACCAAAACAGAAAACCCGATAAAAATATATAAAGCCCAAACCGGCAGAAAAATTGGAACCGTTCCTAAAAGATAAAACCAATATCTTTCTGTTTGGACTTGAGGAACTCCATTGTCGAATCGTTCAACTAGTTTTAAAACCAAATCGCCCGAACGTTTTAATCCTCGCGGGTCGAAATTATTGATATTATCCTGTGGTGTGTGAATTGGTGTATTAATATCTGTGGTGAATCCTATTGCAGGAATTCCCCTGTCAAGAAATGATTTGTGGTCAGAGTTAAGTGGCAAGTTCAAAGCTTGTGCATGGGTAGAATAAGTCAGATTATCGTAGCCTAATTTTTTAAATTCTTCCACAGCAGCTCCCACTAACCATCGCGGTGCATTGTAACGTTTTGTGTGCGGATCGATATTAATCAATCCCAATCCGTTTGCCATATCAACATTGAGCATTAACACGACACTGTCTATTTCGGGAAAGAAATCGACGAAATATTTTGAACCTTCAATTCCTTGTTCTTCGCCGCCGAATAGTGCAAACACAATTGTTGATTGCAAATCGTGTTTTGCTAAAACTCTCGCGACTTCTAAAACCACAGCCGAGCCTGAACCATTATCGTTAGCACCAGGAATTTCAGGACCCGCTGAATCGATGTGTCCGCCGATTACTATGATTCTATTTGTAACTCCCTTTTTAATACCGACAGCAATTCCACTATTCGTGTTCACTCTGGCTGTGTAAGCCATTGGCATAATGTAGGTGGTATCGCAACCGAAAGACTTGAATTTTTCGACTGCAAATTTCAGTGCTTTTTGTTCTGCGGGTGAGCCCATCGGACGTGGACCGATATCTACAGCCAAAACTCTTAAATATTTTTCTGCACTCTCTTGTGAAAATTCGGTTTGTGCATTTAAACTTACAGATGAAACTAACCAAAATAAAATAAGAAATATTTTCATTATAAATTTCTCCCGAAGTAATTCAACAATTTGTCGTGGTAAATTTTACCGCCGAGTTCCCATGTATCGTTGTGGGTAGCGTTCTCTATCGGAAATAACTCTTTCGGTTCGTCTGTGTTTTCGTATAATTGTATCGAATACTTGTAGTCGATGTGCTTATCTAATTTTGCATAGACGAATAAAATCGGGATGTGAACATCGGCGATTGATTGGAGTGGCGAAACTTCGCGAGCTTTGAAATTTGCCATAACCTCGGCTCGTTTAATTACAAAGTTACGCAGGTAATGAAATGGTATTTTTACAATTCGCTTTTGGTAGTCGTCGAAAATTTTTCGGAGTGTGGAAAATGAGTTTTCCGCGACAACAGCTTTTATTCTTTTATCAATCGCTGCGGTTTGAATTGCAACCGCCGCCCCCATCGAAGAACCGAACAAACCAATATCGTGGGTATTCAAATCTTTTCTCGATTCAAGATATTCAATTACCTTAATCAAATCGTACTTTTCGTAAAACCCGTAAGTGCAGTAGTCGCCACCGCTTTCGCCGTGCCGTCGTGAATCGTAAATAAATACATTGAAACCGTTATCTCTAAAAAATTTTGCAAATGGAATACCGGCAACCTTACAATCGCCAACACCGTGCAGGTAAATTATTGTCCCCCTCGATTGAGAAGCGGATTTGATGAGCCAACTGTTAAGTTTAATTCCATCATTTGTTATTACATTTATTTCTTCGTAATCCAAATCGAGTTCTTCCGGAGAAATCGGATGTTTTAATTTTTTATAAAAATCAGCTTTGCGCCGTGCAGGTTGTAATAGAATAGTCGGACCAATAATCAATAAAGTAATAGTTACGGTCAACAAAAAAGCAAATAAAATTATTAGCAAACCAACAAGTAGAGTCATTATATTATTTATATATTTTTACCGAGATTAATATACACACGGTTTTGGATAAACTCAAGAGCTTTGAAACTCAAACGATTCTTTGTATATTTTTTGTGGAATTATGGAAAGTAATATAAAAATAGCTCTTGTTCATGATTGGCTCACAGGAATGCGAGGCGGTGAAAAAGTTTTGGAAGTTTTGTGCGAGATGTTTCCGGATGCAACTCTATTTACTCTACTGCATAACAAAGGGAGTGTTTCGCCAACAATCGAGAATATGAAAATCCGAACATCTATCATTCAGCATTTACCGAATAGTATGAGCCGCTATCAGTATTATCTTCCGCTTATGCCGTTTGCAATAGAAAGATTCGACATGAATGAATATGATCTTATTATATCAAGCAGTCATGCTGTTGCAAAAGGAGTGAGAGTTAGAAAAAACGCGATACACATTTGTTATTGCCATACTCCGATGCGTTATATCTGGGACCAATACGAGAATTATTTTAGTAAAACACAATCGGGTTTAGCAACGCGAACGGCGATGGGTTTGTTTAGAAGATATTTACAACAATGGGATGTGAAATCGAGTAGCCGCGTGAATTACTTTATCGCGAATTCAAAGAATGTACAGGAACGCATTTTACGGATATACAATCGCGAATCGGAAGTAATATATCCGCCTGTTGAAACTTCGCGTTTTAAAATTTCGCAAAACGAAGGGGAATATTTTTTGATTGTATCGGCACTTGTTCCTTATAAAAGAATTGATATTGCTGTGGATGCGTTCAATGAAATAGGGGAGAAGTTAGTAATCGTAGGAGTTGGGAGTGAGTTGGAGAAGCTGAAAAAATCAGCAATGCCCAATATCGAATTTCAGGGCTGGGCGAGTGATGGTGTAATTGCCGATTACTATTCTAAATGTCGTGCACTAATTTTCCCGGGCGAGGAAGATTTCGGAATCGTTCCTCTTGAAGCGATGGCATCGGGCAAACCGGTTATTGCTTATGCAAAAGGTGGGACGCTTGAGACGGTGGTTGAAAATCGAACGGGAATTTTCTTTCAACATCAATGTAAGGAAAGCTTAATTGATGCAGCGAAAAGATTTGATACAAAAAAGTTCAATGCAGAAGAAATACATCGACATGCTCTTGAGTTTGACAGGAAAATATTTAAAGAAAAAATTCAAACATACACTGAAAAGGTGTTGAGCAAACAACAGTAATTATTAAAGAATAAACACACAAATTAGGTCGTATGTTGTTGGTTTGTAGGTCGACGAAACTCGTCGACTTACAGATTTGAAGTCAAGTAAAAAGTTTGTATATTTTTTTAACAAAAGGAGGTTTATATGTTTAGTAGATGTGTAAACTTAGTTGTTTTACTTTTAAGTATTTTGTCTTCATCGCTTTTTGCCCAGTGGTCGGATATTATTCAAATAACATCTGAAAAATTTGACCATGAAATGCCGGTGTTTGCATCCTACCTTCCAATATATGGACCATCATCTACGGTTGATTATTTGGTGTTTACAAGAAAAGATAGTGTTGGCAGCAATATTTGCGTGAAAAAGACGGTTGAGTATGGAAAAAAATGGGACGATAATGTAACATATATAACATCGGATAGTTTTGTAAACACATCACCTTCGATCGCTCGTCGCCTCGTATATCCAACAGACGATAAAATTATGATAGTGTGGCAATCCAACCGCAACGGGAATAATAATATATATTACAGTTTAGGCAATGGAGTAACTTGGTCAACACCAAATCCGATTACAACGGAGCCGATGGATGATATTAATCCAAGTGTAGGCGTCTATGGAACGACATTCATAGTTAGTTGGGAATCCAATGGACTTATAAAATCAAGTCTCTTTTTAAATAACCGATGGAGTGACGCAATAAATGTTTCCGATTCAAATTTCAATTCGAGTCCAAAAATATCTTCGAGCTCTTGGGAACCATCGGTTGTGTTTTGGGATAAGAAGTTAGGAGACAGTGTTCAAATTCTTTATTCAATTTTTAAAAACAACATTTGGAGTGTTCCAAAGCTATTCAAAACTATTGATGATAAAAGTAATCTTTCAATAACAAAGATTTTTGATAATTTTGGTAACATCCAAGTGACTTGGGACCAAAGAGGGGAAACAGATATCGAAGTTTACGGAAGGAGTTCAGATTTTAATTTTGATACACTTCGGTGGAGTGTTGAATCAAATCTAAGTCAAGCTCCATTAACACATAATAAAAACGCCTCAAGCATATTTATACCTATAATCTGGAAGGAAGCAAAGCATAATTTTTATTTCGATGTTCTTGCATTTGAGGACTCATCCAACTCTAATGATCAAATACGTGCGAAATGTTTGTTTATGTATGAGGATGAAATTTTTAATACAAATGGATTAGATAAAAATCCGGCGGTCTCGTGTGGCGTTCTTGATGAACAAACCTGGCCCCAACCTTTTAATGTCTGGGTTGTTTGGCAAACGAATGAAAGCGGAAGATGGCAGTTGGCTGGTTCTTATCTAACAATAACTGCGTGGGGAGTTGAAGATGATAATACTCCGGAAATTTTTAAACTTAACCAAAATTACCCGAATCCGTTTAATTATGGCACTAGTATCCCGTATTCAATTGATAAACCAATAAATGTGAATCTCGAAATATTTAACCTATTAGGTATTCGCGTAAAAGTTTTTTCAGAAATGTACGCTTCTGCGGGTGAATATCAATTTTATTGGGATGGTAAAAATGAAAGCGGCATTCCGTTACCATCAGGGGTTTATTATTACCGTTTGAGTTCGGGTATCTATTTTCGAAATAGAAGCATGATTTTGTTAAAATAATTTCGTTTGGAATTATAGTATTCCTTTTATATATTCTAACTGTAGACATAGTATTTTTCGGTCAAATAAATTTAATTAACTAATATTAAACAATTTTTGAGGAGGAGTTATGTCGGTTTCTGAAAAACTGCTGTCGTTACTAAAACAGCAAAATGTTCGTTACGAGGTTTTACCTCATCCAAAAGCTTACACTGCTCAAGAAGTAGCTCATTCTTTACATACCTCAGGCAAAGTTTGTGCAAAAGCAGTCATTGCCGTAGTTGATGGGAAGTATAAAATGGTCGTAGTTCCGGCTCCGCACAAAGTCAATTTATCAAAATTAAAAGATGTCCTAAAAGCAGCGGATGTTCATCTTGCAAGAGAAGACGATTTGCGCACGCTTTTTCCTGACTCAGAATTGGGCGCCGAGCCGGCACTCGGAAATTTATACAATATGCCTGTAGTCGTCGCATGGCAGCTTGCCGAAAAGGAAGATATAATTTTTAATGCCGGCTCGCACACTGAGTGTGTAAAAATGACGTATCAAGATTATGAGAAATTTACTAATCCGATTGTAGGAGATATATCGGAAATTCCAATTTAGAACGTTTTAAAACGTTTTACGTTTTTTAAATCGAAACGGCTCAATCGCGATGTGCGAGTGAGCCGTTCTGTTTAGTATCAGAATAGTGGATTTCAACTGCTAATCGCCTTTGTAACTTTTTCAGCCGCTTCACGCAAGCTTTGTGCGACAGAGAAATTCAAACCCGAATTTTGCAAAATAATAGCAGCCTCCTCTGCATTCGTGCCTGCAAGTCGGATGACTATCGGGACTGCAACTTTCACTTTTTTTGCGGCTTCAACAACGCCGGTAGCAACACGATCGCAGCGAACTATTCCACCGAAAATATTAATCAAAACTGCTTTTACATTTTTATCGGCTAAAATAATTTTAAAACCGTTCTCGACGGTTTCGGCATTAGCTCCGCCCCCAACATCCAAAAAGTTTGCAGGTTCACCTCCTGCAAGTTTTATAATATCCATAGTTGCCATTGCTAGTCCGGCGCCGTTCACCATACATCCAACATTTCCATCAAGCTTGATGTAGTTGAGATTGTATTTTGAAGCTTCGATTTCGAGCGGCTCTTCTTCATTGAAGTCTCGCATTTCGAGAAGTTCGGGATGTCTGAAAATTGCATTATCATCGAAGTTCATTTTGGCATCTAAAGCTAAAACTTTTCCGTCGGTGGTAATGACGAGGGGATTAATTTCAGCGAGCGATGCGTCAGTATCTTCGTAAGCTTTATAAAGGGCGAGCAAAAATTTTACACTGTTTTTAAAAGCGTCGCCTTCTAATTTAAGTGCAAATGCTAATTTACGGGCTTGAAATTCGCCGAAGCCGATTGTCGGGTCAACCCACTCTTTAAAAATAAGTCCGGGAGTTTCTTCAGCAACTTTCTCGATTTCAACGCCCCCTTCGGTTGAAGCCATCACGACGTTTTGCGAGCGAGCACGATCGAGCGTAACGCCAACATATAATTCCCTTGCGATACTTATCCCTTGTTCAATCAATAGCTGTTTAACTAATCTACCTTCAGCACTTGTTTGATGTGTAACGAGCTGCATACCTAATATTTGAGATGCGAGGGCGCGAACTTCTTCGATACTCTTTGCTACTTTAACTCCTCCACCTTTACCCCGTCCGCCTGCATGTATCTGTGCTTTCACAACCCAAACATTGCCTCCGATGCTTTCTGCAACTTTAACGGCTTCATCAACTGTAAATGCCACACCACCTTTGGGAGTTGGAACATTAAATTTTTTTAATATATCTTTACCTTGATATTCATGAATTTTCATAGATTTCCTTTTAAAAATAATTAAACGGTTGAAATATAAATTAATTGATGTTGAATTGCAATTGAATTAATAAGAATAGGCAAGCAAACATCCCCCAAAAAAGCCCCAAGTAAAATTGCTCGGGGCTTTTCAACAACTTATTGCTTACTAAATATTACAATGCTTACCTCATCAGAATCATTTTCTTAACTTCGTGGAATTTACCAGCTTGAATCCTGTAAATGTAAACACCACTCGTTAGATTAGTTGCATCAAAATGAACCGACTTATAACCAGCTTTCTGGAATTCATCGATGAGTGTTGCAAACTCTCTTCCTAAAATATCGTACA
>JASEGV010000104.1:0-5777 GCA_030017895.1 Bacteroidota bacterium
GAAAATTATAATAGGGCTTTAGATGAAACTTAAAATTTACTCTCTCTCTCTCTCTCTGCGGGATCGGCGGTTATACCGATCATTTCAAGTTTTATTTTTAGTCTGATATTTTATTCTACCACGTTGGGACAGGTATTAATACGCGATACAGTTGTTATTGGCAAAACAGATCTCAAATATAACAAAGGTGTATTAAGTGGTACATCTACCAACATCGGACCAATTTATTTGCCAGAAGTAGATTGCGGCTCAATTACAACGGACCTCGATGGAATGTATGACGACAATATTTTAATTCCTAGATGGGGGGGAATACTTGGTATAGCATTCGATAACAGGTGGGGGCATGCCGGTGATGGAAACCATAACGGTGTTGGGGATAGGTTTTTAGTCTACGATATATCAGGATCGCTGATAGGGAGCTATGTATTTGAGCCTGAAATGTACGATACAGTTGTCGTATTTGGCGATACTATTGTTTACCCAATTATGCAAGTGTTCATTCCCGTGAGACAATGGAATCTACTTCGCTTCCGGCTCTACATCAAGCGGTTCGATGAACAACCTGATGGAACTTTCAAAGACAAGATACTGAAGCCGAATTATCCTGTAATGGATACTATTCGTGCTAGCTATATTACGAATTATCCCCCAAACCCAATACCTCTTCATTTGAGTATGCCTACTTACAGGCATACAGGAAGGATTGTATTCCGCAGCAGAGAACCTTTTCATTACGGAATGGGTTTAATTACTGATTATGCAAATGTCTATCTACTCCGCTACACTTCAATAGATAGTACACCTGCTACAATGCTCCCACCGACTAGTGGACCACCCTATACTGGAACTCCGATTATACTCCCATACGAGGGAACTTACCGATTGATCGTTACTGGTGGTTCTAACGCACACGATGACCTGATAATGATATCACCCGATACAGCTACAATATTGACCGACGCACAAAATCATATTGGCGATACTGTAATTATCGGACCTTATCCAGCCGGTACGCAGCTTCAACTTGGCATTGTTTCTCATACAGGATTATGGAGTGGGCGAACTACTTACCCATGTGTTACTCAGTACTTACTTGCAGATTGGGGAATGTCGTTCGAGGGATGGACGGACTTACTCTTTGACGAACTCGGAGTGCGGTTAGAATGGAATGCCGGTGTTGCAGACCACCTTGAGTTGTTCACAATTCCTAAAGTGATAGACTATGGAGATACTGTTGATTTACAAATAAGAGCTGTCGATAGTACGGGTAAGTTTGTGCCTCTGGAGAGTACCTACTTGTTTACAATTGCGATGCGCGATACCAACAGCTACGGGTATCTGATGATGGACGGAGTGGTTGATACATTTTTCTACGTGTGGGCAGATTCGGGTGTGGGTAAAGGGTTACAATTTGCGGCAACCGGAACTGTTCCAAAGGATACCGTAGTTGAGATTCCTTTTTATTTAACTGCAATAAACTACGCTGAAGTACAACCGTCGAAAGCAGGAAGGATGAAAATTGGTATGAAGATATCTGAACCTCAACCTGATTCGATATTTTCGGAAACAACCAAACCGGTGAAGATGAGGGAGATTTTACTCGGTGAGACGAAATATTATAATGCGAGGATTGTGAACGGCGAGTTACAAATTGAAGAGTTTGCAGAAGCGCAATCAACCGGTTTGACTTCTGTTAATTTTACAGTTGAGAAATATTTAAGCACGGACCAACGCCCCAACGGAAAACGGCTCGGAGTGTACTACGAGTATAGGGACGATAAAGGAGTGAAGTTCGATTCGACGCGGCAGATACGGCTTATCGGAAGATACTGGAGCAGTGATTCGGTTTATTTAGTAAGACTCACAGCAAAATATCATGGGAAGGAAGATAGCAGGATTATTGAGGTGAAGAAACCGAATAAGTTGGGAAATAAGCATCATACAGCAATAGATGTTTTTAATAATCAATATAATCTTGATAGCGTTATAATATTTCATGCAGGTGTGGAAGGTATCCCACCACAACTTTTGAAAGGACAAATTGAAAAAGAATCGAGTTTTCGTCCAAGCTATAATTATGAACCTTTCACCGATGCAAGTGAAGTGCAAGGTAAAAATTGGTTGGCTCGTATGAAGAACAATCCTTACTGGATTGATTCAACAGGAGTCGGTTATAATACGCTCCCAAGTAATCACTCGTATTTGTGGCGTATTGGAACCCAGATTCAGTACCCTAATTCAGTGCAAACAATATGGGATTATTATAATGGACGTCCTCACTATTATCCAAAGGAAATATATTCGATTATTAATAAAGTTTGGAACAATACACTACGTGATCCCAGAACCAGAGAATTGATCGATTCAGGTCTATCGGCGTTTGAATCGGTTGCGCAAGCAACCCATTTTGCGAATGACTCTCTTCCAGGTTATCTACGGGATAGTTTTAAAGGTGGATTAATAAATATGATAGCTCAGACTAGAATTTCTTCTTCCTATGGATTGCTTCAGTTAGTCTATTTCTACGGTGTTATGAATACTATTCAATATCAATATCCTGAAAGTCAGAGTCATCTACCGGAGAAATTAAATGAAGTTGATACCTCTTTTATTTATGCCATAAAGCATTTGAAGATGTTATTTAACTATAAAAAAATCAAAGAAAATTCTACAGCTTCAACTGGCTGGAAGCAAGGCTATGGTGGAACGTTTAAAGCTGTTATTGGTCAATACAACACAAGTAATAAATATGTCATCGATGTTTTTAAATATTCTAAAAACTATTTACCCATTCGATAAAGAAATTGGAGATCGTATGAAAAATGTATTCCTCTTATTGTTATTGGTTTCGTTTACTTTTATCATTTCAAGTCAATATTGTTTTTCCCAAAATAGTTCCTACGATTCATTGAAAGTCTTAATTGATCATCAGTTACAATCAATACTTGGCTTGGCGTACGAGGTAGGCGATATTATTGAAATTGATAAAACCTTGGGTCTTGTGGGAGGGCGGGTTGTAGATGGTGAGATTGAGGATCCTTACGGGAAATTACAGCATTGTGTTCTTTTTACGGCAAGCCCACCATGGGATTTAAGGGATGAATTGAGAAACATGGTCGGTGTGTTCAAAGATGGAAGTGTTCTGTGGCACTCAGATACATTGATCTACGGTGTTAGTGGTGGGGAGATCTATGGTACTTGTGACTTAAATCTTGATGGGAAAGTTGATATTATCACCTTGTGGAATCACAATAGGGATATGTGGATCTATAGCTGGGATGGAACAAACGGTGTAAGATTGAATTCCCAAACAGAGGGTGTATCTGAAATATCTTCGGTACCACGTCAATGGGATTTTGCTGATCTTGACGGCGATGGTATTCTTGAAATTAGAAATTTAGATGCTGAAGATGGTTCTCTGTCCTGGAGTTGGAATGGAGAAGAATACGGAGTATGGTCCAATACACCCCACGTCCCTTTTACAACATGGTTACCTGCTAAAAGTGCGACTGCAAAAATAAGTGTATGTGTAAATTTGTCAGATACTCTATTTCTATACACGTATACCATAAAGAGTGATACAACAAGTAAAAGGCGAATTAAAAGTATTCATTTTGGAAACGGTGGCATCACGATAACCGGGAACTCATTCAATGGTTGGAAATTCTTAGGTGGTCATATGCTACCATTCTGTTGGGATATGATTGGGCTTGATCATCAAAACTTCATAAAACCTGGTGAACAAAAAAGTGAATTTATAGCGAAATCTCAATTACCACCAGCAATACTAAAATATTATGTTCAATCTGAGCGGGGATTTATTAAGTATAATAGTATGGACTACACACTTGAGAATCTATTATATGATATCACAACAAACAGTACTTCTGGTATAACAATTGGTCCTATGATAGTAAACTTACCCTTTGATGGTCTCAACTTCCTCGACACACTCAACTCTTACACCACCCAATCCCGCACACTCGGCTGGATAACGGAGCAATCAACGGCAGAGAAGTATACAACGCTCTTTGATAGTGCTAAGTCGCAGCTTCAGCGCAATGCAATCAGGGCAACACGAGCAACATTAGATACTGTTTTAGCAAATGCAAATAGAGATAGCAGTGGTTATTTATCAAGCGAAGCGTATGCACTAATTTATTTTAACACAGAGTACCTGTTAAATCAATTGCCATCTCCACCGCCGCAATACAACCTAAACATTAACGTTATAGGCAACGGCACTGTAACAAAATCACCAGAGCTTGCTTTGTACGATAGCGCCACAACAGTAACTTTAACCGCAAATCCATCAACAGGTTACCGCTTCAGCGGTTGGAGTGGTGATGTAAATAATCCTGATAATCCTTTAATCTTGGTCATGAACAGTAACAAAAATATAACTGCAACGTTTACTATAAAAACATACACAATCAACTCAACCGCCGGACTTAACGGAACGATAACACCTTCGGGAACGGTTATAGTCAATTATGGAAGTAACCAAACATTCACAATCACTCCCTCCCAAGGCTACCACACCGACAGCGTTTTTGTAAATGGCAATTATATCGGTGCAGTAGGGTCATATACATTTACAAATGTTACATCAAATCAAACTATACACGCAAAGTTTAAAATAAACACATACACACTAACAATCCAACCAAATCCAAACGGAGTTGTTACTAAAAACCCGGATCAGCCGGTTTACAATCACGGAGTGGCAGTCCAGCTTACATCCACACCCAATACAGGATACGAGTTTGTCGGCTGGGGCGGAGATTTGCACCAATACACCGATAACCCGATTACATTTGAGATGAATAGCAATAAAAACATTTCGGTTTATTATGAACTAGGTTCAATACAGTTACCTACATTTACAATAAATGTTACAATTGCAGGTAGTGGAACTGTAACAAAAACACCCAACCAGCCAACTTATGAGCCGGGTACAAGCGTAATACTCAATGCAAAGCCTGCCTCTGGGTTTA
Organism: Bacteroidota bacterium; assembly: GCA_030017895.1. Classification (NCBI taxonomy): domain Bacteria; kingdom Pseudomonadati; phylum Bacteroidota; species Bacteroidota bacterium. Next base: position 5,001 of record JASEGV010000104.1, read on the forward strand.
GATTTGTTGGTTGGAGCGGCGACGCAACGGGAACAAGCACAAAAATAACAATCTCAATGAACGGCAATAAAAATATTACAGCAACATTTGTGAGGTAATTATGAAATACTTTATGCTAACAATTATGTTGATGCTTGCAACTACAACCTGTAGTACGAGTGAAGTCAATGTATATAAAATACCTTTTGCCTCGAAAGATAACACGATTGAATTATCCGTTCAAAATATATCTGAGCTATCTTTATCAGGTATCAAGATAATCGTTATCGATGCTCCATCATGGATGAATTTTAAATCGAAGCAGAAAACAATTGAAGCGATTGCACCGAATGGTGAAAATACTGCCGAGTTTATTTTTTCTGTAGATAAATCGGCAGTTGTGAATAAAGAAGAGTCGATAACATTTGCTATCTCCTCGCCTACAGGAGAAGTCTGGACGAAACAAGTAAATATCGTAGTAACTCCGCCTGAAAGATTTGAGTTATACCAAAACTATCCGAACCCTTTTAACCCGTTAACAATTATCAATTGCCAATTGACAATTGGGTAATGTTAAAAGTTTACGATGTTTTGGGTCGTGAAGTGGCAACGCTTGTGGATGAGTTTAAAGAAGCCGGTTACCATGAGGTTGCCATTGATGGAACTAATTACTCTAGCGGGATATATTTTTACAGAATTCAATCTGGAGGTTTTATGCAATTGAAAAAAATGATGGTTGTGAGATAGGATTGGGCAATAGGTATAGAACATTCCGTCTAGTGCGAATTAAAAAAAAAG
>JASEGV010000104.1:5800-8909 GCA_030017895.1 Bacteroidota bacterium
CGTATAATGCACACAGAGTTTTTGGTTTTAAATATTCTAAATTCGAAATTTGTCATTCGTAAATCGAAAATTATAATAGGGCTTTAGATGAAACAAAAATTTTTACTCTCTCTCTCTCTCTCTCTGCGGGATATAGACTTTCCATAATTTTCCTAATGCTATTCTTTAGCGATTTTCTGTTTGCACAGGTGATGATAAAAGAAAAAATTGTAATAAATCCCCAACAATCATTACAGAATATTAATATCATTGGAGAAGATACAACACTCACATCACAGGTTCTTGATACAACTGGAACGATTGTTACGGTGAGATACCGAAGGTTTTGTTTTGATACACCAACAGGAGGAAAAGCATTCACGCAATCGAGCCCTTGTAACGCTTACAAGGACAGCGCGGTTTTGAATCAGCAGGGAATCGCACAATATAAATTTATTGCTTATGATAAGAATGCTCTGACCCCATACCGTATTCTTGGGTACCCTGGTTGCTTTACTTATGGCAGTGATACTCTAATTGTAACTGATAATCGGGGATTTAGAGGAGTTAGTGTTGGATACTGGCCCTTAATTGATTATCAGCCATCAGAAATATGCGTAGTTAATAATCCACAACCGCAAACTTTAGATACAACTAGCTTCGAAGTTTATAAACAGGGAGACTTCTTTGCCGATGCTAGTCTTCCACAGCCAATTGTTGTAGATAATTGTGGTTACAATGTAAAACCCGGAACGATACGGTTTGGATTAACAATTCCGCTGTGGTTTGTGAATATGAATAAAGTACCACCAACTTACAATGTATTACGAGACATAAATGATATCAACAAAGACCCTGTTGTTTGTCTTGATAATACAAATCCTGCAGACAAACGGTGGTTGTTTCAATTCAAGACTAAAGTTCGAATACCAATATTTAGCTCTCTATGCCTGCCTAGTGGTTCTAGTGGTTATACTAATCTCGGAGGCGATTCAACTGTCTGGCAAACAACTATAACTTCCTGCATGATGTATGAAAAAGCGGAGGAAGCAATGATATATTGGAGGGCTGGCAATTATAAATCAAACGAGCCGGTACCCAACAAATATTACTTTGATAGTATGATAATGGCACATGAAGAAACTCATTTAGAAGATATAAAATTAGCTATTAAAGATTCTATGAATAAAGCTTATTATGATGCTTTTACAAGTAGACCACGTACAAGTTTATATCCATGTGCAAGAAGTGTAATAGATAGTTGGCCAAAACAAGGTTCAAAAATACCGCTTGCGTTTGGTAATGCGACTAGTTATAAAAAAGAATCAGAACAAGAGAAATTAGCTCGTGAAAAAGCAATTGATGAAGATCTAAGGACTCAAGAAAAGCGAGAAAAAATATACGAGCAATTCAAGGCTTGGGGTCGATCGAAAGGCTGGAGAAATCAAAATGATAATATTATATGTCCGTAGGAGAATGAAAACATGAAAAAATATACATTTTATATTGCAATAGTTCTTATATTAATGAGTACAAATTTATATTCACAAGGTTACTGGGATATACAGCTTGGGCCAATAGATTACGCTTCATCTAATAATGACACCACTGCAGCAGGACTAAAATCAATAATACGAAGCGATCCAATGTGGGCATACTGGGGACCCTTAAGCGTGCTTGCTTATTATCACGGTACAACAGAACGAAGTTTTATACTCGATAGCATGAAGTTATATGCACATCAGGATACTGTCATGCCTTTATCTCGTTATTTTCATTATCAAATAATACGTGGTTTTCTTGGAGATCCGGGAGTATTTACAGGATTAGATACTTGCGCTATCATGATGGGCATGGGTGAAGATCGTTTACGTGCTATAAAATTATTAGCCAAGCATGGATACTATAACCATTTTGATAAAGTTCAAGCAGCAATAACTGATAAGAAGCTGATTAGATATGCTATTTATTGTTTAGAGGCATATACACAGTCATCGCAATATCGTGATCAGTGCAAAAATTTACTCGCATCAGTTATTAACGATCCAAATCATTATGGGGGAGAAATTTCTCTTGCTGCAGAAGTACTTGCTAAGATTGATAAACCATATGTAATATCACTATTACTTAATAGATTTATTATATCAGATTATAGAAGAAGGATCACAATTTATGATGGTGTGAATAGAATTGATTCAGATTTAAAGGTAGAAATGTCGAAAATAGCTTTGATGACCGAATCCATAGATAAGACAGATCGTTTTGTGCCACTTTATTACACTGGTATTGTTAAAAGGCCTGATGACCCAAGTGGATATGTAGCTGGTGATTCGAAGAAATTTTTAGAACCGTCATATATAAAATTTTTAAAGGATTTCATAATACAACAACCACCACAAGATGCAAAGTGGAACATAGGCCGATTCTTACGCGATTTTCGTCCCGATCCGGTAACAACAAGTGTGTTGAACATGCTCGACACTCTCATCAGCACCAAACTCCAAGTTGCAGGTTACAATTGGTTAGGCGATAACAATTTTATAACAGAGCTCGACGGGTATCTCACCAGTGCTCGAAACTTTCTTGTAGGCGGTGATTCATTAAGTTGTGCTTATCAAATCTTCACATTTCAGAAAAAAGTAGATGAAGAATACCGCGATTCTCTCGATGGTGATACACGGTATATCAATCGAGAGGGATGGAAATTTTTATATTATACCGCTGAGTATATACTTGAGCGTTTGCCCGGAGTAGTAACTCTTCCATCTTCAGTTAATACAGGTTGGAATATGATAAGCGTACCCGTCGATGTATTAGATTATGCTAAAGTGTCTCTCTATCCTACCGCAACATCAAATGCATTTATGTATTATGCTGGTTATGTTAGAAAAGATACACTTGAAAATGGAATAGGTTACTGGCTGAAGTATGCCTCTAACGATACAATAAAATACAAAGGTTTTCCGATTGAAATTGATACAATCGATGTTGCAGCCGGCTGGAACATGATCGGCTCAATCTCGACAGCAGTTGATATATCAAAAGTTAAATCAGTACCGGGCGGTATAATGCTATCTAAATTCTTTGGATACAATAATGGTTATTTCATAACAAACAAAATTGATTCAGG
>JASEGV010000105.1 GCA_030017895.1 Bacteroidota bacterium
ACTTGCATGCTCAAGGAGATATAAAATGACCCACTCGAGTACGCGAAGACCCTAATATAATAGATGAACCGCTGGAAATCCCCTGGTCGGTAAAGTTTTGACTCTGAACCATAGTGATGTTCATAAGTAAGAAGAAAATGAATATGTAAATTATTTTAAGCATTATTTATTATGACAGTTCAAACATATAGCCATTCTGCCCCCTGCAACTTTCATCATTGCTTTATTATCGGAACCGTGCGGGTTATGACAACTGACGCAGGAAATTTCATTTTTGCCATTTTCAGAAGTAGTTCTGAACCTGCTCGGATGGTTATTGACAGGATGGTTTAAACCATATTTATCGTGGCAGGAGATGCAAGTGTTGTAAACTTTATCTTTTAATAATTTCTTCGTATTAGAACTGTGTGGAGAATGGCAAGTTAAACAATCGTTTCCAACCGCGTGCGGATATTTAGCTTTTTCGTTTAAATCGGTAATTTCGGAATGGCAGTCGGCACAAACTCCAGGTACCCCTTTTTCAACAACAACAGCTTTGCTTTCTTTCGACCATGCGTGGCAGGTTGTACATTCTTTCATTTCAACGGGTCCGTGAACTTTAGAGCTTTGTGCGAATTCTTTGTGGCAGCTATTGCAATCGGCAGTAATGTTTTGGCCACCGTCACCGCTCGGCAAGCCATCGTGGCAACTTGTGCAATTCTGTTCATACTCCGAATTGTGAAATTTGTCAGCACGATCTGCAACCGGTTTGGATTCTGCTAATTGTGTAGTGCGAAAAAGTATTGCTTTAGATTTGTTCCCGACAGATGTGAAATAAATTTTGTTATCACCCGGAATCAATTGAGTCTGTAATTTATATAACGAATAATTTTCTTTTACAGGGTCATCGTAGTCGGTAGTTAGCGTGATATCTTTCCATCCTTTTACATTTAACACCAATTCGGATGCTCTGGAAACCTGAACCAAGCGGAGTAATTCTGTAAAAGCCGGTTTTCGCCAAAACCCCCTGACGGTCATTGTATCGATATACTTGTATCTTAAAGTTTCAGGTAGAGTTGAACCGCCCTGCAGAATAAATGAATATGCCAATTCTTCGATAGTTGTGTTAGGCGGAAATATTTGAATAAACTCTTTGGGAAATTTTTCTTTTTCAGAAGGACTTGCAATCGGGATAACTTTTTCAAATTGCCATTGTGAGGAAATTACTAATTCATTCCCGATATTTTTTGGGACGGACAACAACAACAATTTTGCAACATCATAAGAATTTGGTTGTTCGGCGAAAGGCACAATAGAAATATCTGGTTTAGATACAAAGGCCTGTAAACTAACCAACAGGATAATGCAAACTAAAATATTTACTATAGAACGTATGTACATTTTTAACAATTACTAATTTTTTTTACAACTGGGTTAAATTACTCAACTTGTTGGGTTATATCACCCACGGGTTGTGTGTTAATGTTCTTATTTTCGATAAGATCTTTAATGAAAAATGTAAGACATCGAAGATCGAAAGGTTTTTCAAAAAAAGAATCAATTGCTGATATTTCATTAACCCGATTACTTTCGGCGCTAATCATTACAACCGGGATACCGGGGAAAAGGGTTTTTGCTACCTTAGCTACCTTAAAACCGTCAATATTGGGGAGTTTCATATCGGTTATGATTAAATCGAATGAGTGAGTGTAGAAGAGTTCGATCGCATTTTCACCGCTATGAACAGTTTTAATTTCGTAACCGAATTTTGTCAGTACATTTTGGAGAGACCAGCAAATCAATTTTTCGTCTTCGACGATGAGAATTCTCTTTTTGGAATTGTTCGTATGCATAATAATGTCTATACATAGCCCAACTATTATGCCAGAATTAATATATCAGTTTCAGGGGGAAACCAATAGCCAATTGTCAATTGACCATTTATCCAATGATTCAATAATTCAATTTTTTTCTAAATGGTGTTTTTTAATTCTGTAACGGATTGTATCGCGTGTAATTTGTAGTAACTTAGCGGCTTGTGTTTGATTGTAGTTTGTTTTCTCAAGAGCTTGGATGAGGGCTTTCTTTTCGAGTTCGTTTAGAGATAGCGGTTCTTCATTATTATGAAAAGATGGGCTAAAATTTTTTTGCTGGTGAAGAAGGTGTGAAAATTCGAGATGCTGAGGTTGTATGTAATCGGCATCATTTAATAGAATTGTACGTTCCATTACATTTTTTAATTCCCGTACATTGCCATGCCATTGATAGTTAAGAAACAGTTGTTTTGTCTCATCAACGAAACCAGTGAAAAATTTGTTGAATTTTAAATTAAATTCCTGTAAAAAGTTTTCAGCAAGTAACAGGACATCCTGGTTTCTATCTCTGAGAGGTGGCAGGTTGATGTTTGCAACGCTTAATCGGTAAAACAAATCTGTTCTGAATGTTCCCTCAGCAATTTTTTCCTGTAATGCTCTGTTGGTTGCGGCAATAATTCTAACATCGACATTTATATCTGTTGTACCGCCTACACGTTGAAATGTTTTTTGTTCAAGCACACGCAGAAGTTTAATTTGTAGTTTCGGAGGTATATCGCCAATCTCATCAAGAAAAACCGTACCACTGTCGGCAATTTCAAAAATTCCTTTTTTCTGATTTCTTGCATCTGTAAAGGCTCCCTTTTCATATCCGAATAATTCACTTTCTATTAATGTCTCCGTCAATGCCGCACAATTTACAGTCATCAAGGGTTTATCTTTCCGTTCGCTTAAGAAATGAACAGCCCTTGCGACTAATTCTTTTCCAGTGCCGCTTTCTCCAGTAATTAAAACAGTCGTTCCGTTGCTTGCAGCTATCTTCGTTATTTTTTCATAAACCTGAAGCATTGGCGGCGATGAACCGATTAGTCCGCTGAAACCGTTTTTTTTCTGTTGTGTTTTTAAGAGGTGAGCAAGCTGCCGTTTCAGACGTGTAGATTCGAGTGATTTCTCAATTACGATTTTAAGTTCTTCAAAGTTGATTGGCTTGGTTACATAGTCGTGAGCACCCAACTTCATCGCCTGAACAGCAATATCCGATTTATCGACGGCTGTCAGCATGATTACCGGCGTGCCGTTTTTACTCTCTTTTATTTTTTGTAACAAGTCGATACCTGTTCCATCAGGAAGATTTTGATCGAGGATAATTAAATCGGGGTCGCAATCCTTTAGAACTGATATCGCAACGCTGCAATTTTCAGCTTCAAACACATCGAAACCCGATTTTGTGAGGTCTTTTTCCAAACTCCACCGGATTAGCTTTTCGTCGTCAATAATTAAAATTGTTTCGCCACGCATTCTCTTCAACTCTTCATAATTGGAATAGTTATAGTAACTGTTGTTCCTACGCCTTGTTCGCTCTCAAAAATTATTTCTCCTTGATGTTGATCAACGATTCGTTTTGTAATCGTTAATCCCAATCCTGTCCCTTTATGCTTCGTGGTATAAAAAGGTTTGAATACCATATCGAGTTGTTTTGCATCGATTCCTTTACCACTATCGGAAATAATTATTTGAACGGAAGAATTATGATTGAAAGTCCGTATCGATATTTTTCCGTTTGTATCGATTGCCTGGAGGGCATTTATCAAAACGTTCCAAAATATTTGTTGCATTTGTTTTTTATCTGCCGCCACTAAAAACAAATTGTCCGCAAGTTCGTTTTTGAAAGCGATGTTTTTATCTTTCAGTTGAGGACTCATTAACGAAATTGTTTTTTTCAACAATTCGTTTATCTGAACTTCTTCAAATACCGGTTGAGCCGGACGAGCGTAGCTTAGTAAATCATTCACAGCATGGTTTACCCGCTCAAGCTGAAATATCATTTCAGCATAAATTTCTTTCTTCTCATCATCGTTGGCTATGCTGTCTTCAAATATTTGCAAAGCGCCCAATACACCGGCAATCGGGTTTTTAATTTCGTGTGCTATGCTTGCTGCAATTTCGCCTGTTGAAGCTAAGCGGTCGGCGTGCTCAAGTTGAGTATCGTGAAGCTCGAATAATTTTGAATTTGCATCGTTTAACAAAGTTATCAGATGATTAAAACTTCTTGTTAGGTTCGCAATTTCGTCGCTGTTGTTTCCTGGTTCAAGCATCGTAGGAAAAATAACCTTATCGCCTGTTCCGAGACTCTCCATCTTTTGTTCTATTCTGGAGATGTGGTTTCGCAAACGGTTTACAGGTTTTATTACAAGGAAAGAAAGTGTAATAAATATTATCCCCGATAAACCAACGAATGTTAAAATGGTCATTACGATATTCGTTGTACGGTGCTGTTTGGATATTGCACCTAGTTCATCTAAGCCAATCTTGACTGCAAAAAAACCGAGTGTTGATTTTCCAACTCCGTGGCATCTGGAACATTCAGGTTTGTTGCTAATAGTTTCAACAATATATTCAAAGGTTTTATCGTTTTCTTTAACAAGGTGTTTTCTTTTATTCTCTTTGACCAATTTCTGAAGAAAAGCAGAATCGGCTTGTACTCCTGGATTTGATATTGATTTTAAATATATAGTACCGTCGGTTCTGAGAATATAGAGTTCGGGAATATAATGGGTCGAAACAGCGGCTTGCATTGCTTCGTGAATCTTGTCGCATCTATTTTCTAACATTAAAAATTCGAGTACACCTTTAAGTATATAAGCCACATGTTGGGCTTCCTCTTTAGCTTTATCTTCAAGTATACTCCGTCCAGTCAGATAAGCTGAAAATATAAATCCACCTCCGACGATTAAAGAAACGATAATCACTGAAGCGGCAATTTTTTTACCTAATGTCGGGAAAATTTTTTCAAGAACTTTTTTCATAAATGATTTATCGATACAAATATTAAGTACGTAACTTTGTTCATAACTTGTGCCAGATTCTAACTATTCAAAAACCCCTCAAACAAACTTATAAAAGGCAAAATTAGTTGCGTTTGGCAATTTTATGGTCTTAACAAACTCAAATTTGAAAACTACTTTTGCAAATTTATTAAAAGTAGGAGAGATTAGGTGAGATCAATGGAATAATAGCTTCGTTATCTCTATCGATTTTTCAATTCTTTTAACCGGGTCGGCGATATTCGGCAGCAATAAATTTAATTGGAATTGCGTTTTCGTTTCGCTGAAATGTGGCTTTAATTCCGGGTGAGCTCCCACATTACGGGTGAGTTTTTGAAATATAGAATCAGTATCTCCGTAAAAAATCTGATTTTCGTATCCGGGCAGGATAAGTATTAAATTTGATTTAGATATCTTAATACCATTGAGGAAAAAATTAGAGGCGGTTATTCGAAGCTCAATAAGTTTAAACAAATTTTCGACTTCAAGGGGATACTCGCCGAACCTATCCTGCAATTCCATTCTGATTTCATTAATCTTTGAAGCGTCAATTAATTTATAAAGCCGGCGGTAGATTTCTAATCGTTCGTAATCTCGCTCGATATAAAAATTGGGAATTAGTGCTTCGATATCGGTATCGATAGTAGCTTCAACTTTTGGTTTCGAAAGTTTTTCAATATCGAAAATTTCTTTGAACTCTTCCTGCTTAATTTCGTCAACTGCTTGTTCCAAAATTTTTTCGTAGGTTTCAAAACCCATATCGATTATATAGCCCGATTGTTCAGCTCCCAAAAGATTGCCGGCGCCACGGATTTCTAAATCACGCATCGCTAAGTTAAATCCCGAACCAAGCTCTGTGAATTCAACAATAGATTGTAATTTCCGAATGGATGTTCGGGGCATCGAGTTCAGCGGGGGGGTAATCAAATAAGCGTATGCCTGAACATTTGATCGTCCGACTCTGCCTCGCAACTGATATAGCTCAGCCATTCCAAACCTGTCGGCACGGTTAATTATAATTGTATTTACATTCGGAATATCCAAACCCGATTCGATTATTTTTGTAGCCACGAGGAGGTCAAATTTTTTTTCTAAAAAACCCATCATAATTTTTTCCAACGCATGTCCGCGCATCTGACCGTGCGCCGCAAAAATCTTCGCTTCAGGTACATGCTGTTTAATCAGCAGTGCAATTTCATCTATATTTTGAACTCTATCGTGGACAAAGTAAATTTGCCCGCCGCGGTGCATTTCTTTCAGAATTGCTTCTCTCACAATTTCCCAGTGGAATTTCCGTCCGTTAGTTGCGGGAACAATTTCTGTAATTATCGGTAAACGGTTACGTGGTGGAGTGTTGATGAGCGATAAATCGCGCGCACCCAGCAACGAAAAATGAAGCGTTCGCGGAATCGGTGTTGCGGTTAATGTAAGCGTATCAACAGTCGAACGAAGCATCCTCAATTTTTCTTTCGCCGACACTCCGAAACGATGTTCTTCGTCGATAATTAAAAGTCCCAAATCTTTAAAAGCTACATCTTTCGAAAGCAGGCGGTGCGTTCCTATGATTACATCGGTTTTTCCTGTATTGAGATTTTCGAGTGTCTGCTTTTGTTCTTTCTTCGACTTGAAACGCGAGAACGATTCTATTTTTACAGAATATCTATCAAGCCTGTCCCGAAATGTATTGTAATGCTGCTGTGCAAGTATTGTAGTGGGAACAAGAATTCCGACTTGCTTATTATCCATTACTGCTTTGAATGCGGCGCGCACCGCAACTTCGGTTTTACCAAACCCAACATCGCCGCAGATGAGGCGGTCCATCGGAGAACTCCTCTCCATATCTTGTTTTATATCTAATGTCGATGTGGCTTGGTCGGGTGTATCCTCGTACATAAACGAAGCTTCAAGTTCTTTCTGCCAATGCGAATCTGTTGAAAAAGCGAAGCCGGTTTCTTTTTTTCGCAGTGCGTAAAGTTTTATTAAATCGCGTGCAATATCTTTTATTTTTTTCTTTGCCCGCTGTTTTAATAATTCCCAATCTTTCGATCCTAATTTGTTTAAAGTTGGTAAATGTCCTTCTTGCGACGAGTATTTTTGGATTTTATTTACATAGTTCAAATTGAGATAGAGGGTATCGTCTTCGCGATATAAAATTCTGACTACTTCTTGTTCAATTCCACCGACACTCAATTTTTGCATTCCCTCGAATTTACCGATACCGTGATCGATGTGTGTTACATAGTCGCCCCGCTTGAGCTGTGTTAGTTCTCTAAAAGATATTCCTTTGAACTTCCTGCGACTTGTTGTGCTTCGATGTTTTATCCTCCCGAAAATTTCGTGTTCAGTAAGAATAGCAATTTTTGCGGGAGGATAAATAAAACCCGAATGAAATGGTTCAGTAATTATTTTATACTCTATATCGATTCCCGATTCGGGACGCCTGAATTCAGTGATTCGAAATTCGTCATTCGAAATTCTTGATTCATTATTCGCTCTCGTTAAAACTTCCTGTATAAGTTCTTCTAATCTTTCCGATTCCTCTTTCGTATCGCAGGTGATGTATGTTTGATAACCTGAAAAAGTTAATTCAGATAATTTATCAACTAACCGATTTACGCTTTTATTAAATGCAGGTTGAGATGAAGAAAAGAAGTCGATAGGTTTAGTATTGTGCTTTATTAATTCAAGATTTTTTATCGTTGAGAATTTTGAAATTTTTTCTGAGATGTAATTCCAGTCGAAAATGTTAGTAACTCCTTCGCGGTGCAGTTCTTCCACTTCACTTTCAATCAAGTCGGATTGGTGTAAAATTACGAATGTGTTTTCAGGCAGATAATCGAATACCGAACATTGTAACTCAACATCTTCGTGATGGATATCCGGGACTATGCTCGCTCGTTCGAGTTGGCGGATTGAACGCTGCGATATTGCGTCAAACTCGCGTATCGATTCGATCGTGTTACCCCAGAATTCTAAGCGAACTGGATTTGACCCGATGAAAGGGAAAATATCTAAAATACCCCCTCGAACAGCAAAATCGCCATACGACTCTACAAAATCTTTTCGCTGGAATTGAAACTCGTAGAGTTGATCAATCAGTTTTTGAAAATCATAATCTTGATTTGAAACGAGTTCGATAATATTTTTTTTGAATTTATCGGGCGCTGATAATTTGCTGACGAGTGAATACGGCGAGGCGACAACAACGCATGATTTCCCTGCGGAAAGAGAGCGAAGCGTTTCAATTTGTGAAACGGGTGCACTTAAATCGAGAAGTTCCACATCTTTAGGTGGTCGCTCGCCGAAGAGGCAAACGTTTCCGGCGCCGAGGATGAGTGAACAGTCGTCGTAAATTTTTTCGGTAGTATCTTTATCGGGAGTAACAAGCAGCACGTGTCGGCTTTTCTCAAAAACCATAGCCGCAAGAAAAGCCGCTAAAGACCCGTAAAGATTATGGACAGTAATATCGTGCTGTTGATTCACGAAGGTCGCTTCTAAATTTTGAAACGGCTTGGAGTTATATATATCGGATCTTATTTTATCTATCATATAGCAAACATCACAATTCTCTATGCTCTAAGCTCTTCGCTCAAGGCTCTTATTAAAACACACCTATCCCTAACCGTCAGTAAAAAACAGACTTAGACAGTTAAGGTTATTAGAAATTAAGAAAGAGTTTGCGATAATGCAAGATTTTTGACTTAATAGTTTTTTACATTATATTCAATTCAAAATCTATAACCATAAAATATAGAGTAAGGATTTTTATGAGTTCTAAAAAGAAAATAGTATTAGGGATATTTTTATCATTATTCATTTTTATTCTATCAGTTTACATCTTTACCCAATTTGCAAAGGAGCCGGATAGTACATTCGACAAAGAAGAGCCGAATATTAATTCGGATATTGTTTTTGAT
>JASEGV010000106.1:0-3657 GCA_030017895.1 Bacteroidota bacterium
CAATTTAAACTGATCGAGTGTTGATATTTCCTGTTCAAACTCGCCGACTCGTAGTTTATATGTTCTATCGGTTTCGATTGGTTCTTTGAAAAGTTGGTAATAATCAGTTATAAGCCCTTCTTCCGGAGGCGTATAAACACTTTGCGGAAGTATGTTATTATCTTCAATATATTCGCTGCCGTTCCAAGTATAAACAAACGGACAGCCTGAGGGTGGATATGTACCAAAAAATACTGGTGTTGATAATGTATATGAACCTGCATCATTTTGTGCTGTACATGTTAAAATTGCCATTGGAACCTTTTCATTATACTCATTAATTGAAGCTTGCTTAGAATATCCATAATATATATTCGCTTTATTTCCATTGTATGTTACGGTTGAACCCGTAGGAAAATAAGCGTGTGACCATGTATATGTTATATCTCCATGCCCGAGTGAGAGGTGGCAGGTTACTGATCCTGAATTCCCACGATAAATTGGATTGGGAGCCTGTGTAAATTGTGATATCACTGGATGCGACAACGCCTTGTAGATATTAATTCTTCCATAACCATAATAATTTGTAAAATTATTTCCTCCCATACCAGGTACCTTATCTGCAGAATTCCTAATAATGTCTCGTACTTCCCACTGTTTTAATGATGGAACTTTTGACCGAAGTAAAGCAGCCAAACCAGCAACGTGTGGAGCCGAAAATGAGGTTCCAGTAACACTGTTTATGTATCCTCCTGCCATAGTTGTAGATTGAACACCATCTGGAGCGACGACATCCATCTGAGGACCGTAGGCACTGTAAGAGCGGCGATTGTCGTTATAGTCTGTAGCTCCGACGGCGATGGTATTTGAATATCTCGCAGGATAGCGGATGCTTGGATCTGAATATGCACCATTGTTGCCTGCAGATGCAACGATGATGATACCGTAGGTATTGACTGCGAGGTTAACAGCGGTTGACATACCAGATGGTTCAGGTAAAAATGCGGAGCTTATGTTTATAACTCTCGCTCCATTACGTGCAGCATATTCGATTGCTTGTAAGGTTAGAGAAGCTATCGGATCTTCTCCACCATCCCTCAACACCATCAAACTTACACCTTTTTGATTTCCCCAACCACCAGCTACACCAGCAATGCCACGATAAGAACCGCCCTCGTAGTTATTCGTTTGTGCAGAGGACACACCGGCAACATTCGTACCGTGTCCATCAGTGTCAAGGGGTTCATTATCGGGCTGAAAAGGTTCAGAAGGATAGTTATTTCCACCGGCAAAATCCCAACCGACTAGATCATCAACATAGCTATTCCCATCATTGTCCAAACCGTCAAGATCACCTCCTTGTGCAACCGATATAAAGTCCGGTCTTCCATTCCCATTTAGATCTTCAGCTGGGTTGACCCATATATTTCCATCAAGGTCTTCGTGTGTGTATCGTGTTCCGCTATCAATAATACTTAGAATAATAGAGCTATTCCAAGAAGTTATGTCCCAAGCCTGCTGCATTTGGATTTTTGTTAAATTCCACTGCTGTGGAAACAATGGATCGTTCGGTGTTTCGAGTCGTTTTCCTTTAGCATCAAACTCTAAAATTTCAAATCTTCCACTCTGTTGAAGTGCAGATGCAATATAGAAGGGGTCACGATCTGGTGCGATACTTAACACATAAAAACCATCAAGAAATCTTGCGCTTCCCATCGAAACACCGTTGATGCTTAATCGCTGAAAGTCAAGGTTTTCAATAAATCCCTTATCTTTAAGCCTCACTATTAACCGGTTAGGAATTATTTCGTCTCCTTTCTTTCCTTCAAAAAATGTGTACCAATTTTTTCCATCTAAGTGATAATCTCTCCCCTGAAGTTTAAACTGCTGAAGCTGAGAGAGTCCATTTGTTGACGATAAAATTGTTATTAAGACGATAAATGACAGGTATTTTTGCCATAATGTTTTTATATATTTTATACTGTTCATTTGTTTTCTCCTTTTATATTTTTTATTTTAATATTGTTGAATTAAAAGAAAAAGCCCTCGAAGGTATTTGAAACTTCGATGAATTCTCTGGGCAGAGATAATTGACGTATCAACCCATCGGGGGCTTGTTATTTTAGCATCTAACCTGGCGGCGATCTCTCGCGAAAGAGTATTTTATTCATATATTACGCCCTCAAAATTGATATTTGTAAATTCCATTTTCTGGACTTGACACACTTACAAAAAGCAATCGCTTCTGCCAATCAACTGCAAGGGCATATATCTCAAAGTAAGGAGGTTTAATCTTCAGCCATGTCTGCCCTCCATCTGTTGTCCTGTAAAGGTAAAATCCTGTTGCAAATATTTCATCTGGATTGTTTGGATTAATCGCAAGCCGCCAATTACGATATATTCCGTCTTCCCAACCCAGTACTCGTTGAAATGTTTGTGCTTTGTCTTTTGTCTTAACAATTGCACCTACCATGCCGAAGTATAGTACGCTATCGTTTCTTTGATCGACGGCAATGTCATAAACGGCATTGTCATAAGTGTATGGCCCGATGTTAGGGGGAAAGCGAAGACTGTTCCAAGTTGCACCAATATCAGTAGAATGATGTAGAAAGGGAGCAAAGCGTCCAGTCTCACCGCCAATCCATATTTCATAAGGCTTCAAAGGATTTAATCGGATCGCATAGTTAAAGGCGCTGGCTCCAATAGTTCCTGTAATTTTTTGCCATGATACACCGCCATCTGAGCTTTTATATACCAAACTTACAGATGTTCCTGCGATAATGATGCTTGGGTCGGTCTGTGAAACTTCTAATCTTAAAACTTGACTTGCCGTCGGATATCCCAGTGTTGTAATCATCCCACTGTCAGACGGTAGCCATGAGGAACCATTATCCGATGTTCGATAAACACCATGCTTCTTATACTGATACCCTGCAACGTAACTGGCGAGAAGGTTGCCAGGCATACTCACTACATCTGTGACGCCAGACTCGAGCGAGCGTTCAATACTCGTATCCGCAAGCCCAATGTACTCCCAATGTGCATTTGTCGTGGACCGATTTATGCGATATAGTCCATCCCTTCCAGCCGTTGCATACAAATAATTTTCTATAAAAACTAAATTGGGAACTAACTTCCCTTCTAATCCTAATGATCGCCATACTCCAAGAGATGGGTCAACCGGTCCATCCTTTTTGCAGCTTGTAAATATTGTTAATGTAAATAAGACCAGTATTATTAATCTAATGTTTTTTTTATTCATAGTTTAAGTTCCGCGAATGATGAATATTGAATTTAGAATTCCTGTTTACAAATTTGATGGGGGGGGCAATTTCTTGCCAACCTATATTTTAAACCTATATCTCTTTTACTAATATCACACATCGTTAGCCTCTTAATTGTTAATGTGCAGTTATTAATTGTTGGGTTTAATATACATCCCCTAAAATTGAAAGTCAAGTGTTTTTTGATTTTTTAAAAAATATTTTACATCCTCCTCTCACACTTTTCCGCAACTTGTTGATATAATATAAACCCAGCGGACCTACTCACCCATCCAACACAAAACAAAGCCGACTTCTCACACTGATAAACCGGCTCTGTAAATCTTCCGATTTTTAACCAACGAAAGATTGTTCATAAATCGGGACTATGTAAGTCGAAATGGCATTTCGACAT
>JASEGV010000106.1:3666-8741 GCA_030017895.1 Bacteroidota bacterium
AAAATCGGGGCTATTACTTACAAGATATTACCGCATCAAAATAAGTTTCTTGGTTTCACTAAACGAACCAGTCTGCATTCGGTAGAAAAATACTCCGCTCATCACAATAAACTTTTTGCTAACAACGACTATACCATCATGATCAACTCTCAGTGCATTCAACTGCTTAAATCTGATTCTCCTTTACCTCCACCTAAATCAAAAGTTATTGTGCGACTATACTTAGATAACTCTCTGCATATTCTTTGGAATAACAACGAACTCAAATATGAAATCTTTTTCCGAATGAATGGATTCCCAAACAATAAACCTAAACCAAAACAAAGTGTCCGTATTACCCGTAAACCTTCTCCCAAGCACCCTTGGAGAAAACTTAATCGGGGACTCTCCGGTAAACAACTTAATCCATCTATGAAACTTGCACTAGTAACTTGATTTCGTTACATTAACCCTGACATTTCTACTGGCCTATAACAAGTTTCATTTTTATTTTATCCAACCAACTTCCTTATACCATTTAAAAGTTTCTTTTACACCTTCTTCTAAAGTAATCTTCTGTTGAAACCCCAACTCTTTTTTAGCTTTCGATGAGTCGCAAATCCAAGCATCGGCAATTATATCTTTGCTTTTTTCAAAATTAAGAACAGATGGTTTTCGGCTGAAAAGATTAATCAGATTATAGATGGAAGCAACGAGTACAACTATGAATTCAGGAATCCGAAGTTTGATAGTTTTCCGTTGGATAATTTTTTGTGTAACTCTACCAATATCTTCCCATGTATATGCTTTCTCGCTTCCGATGAAATAAATTTTACCTGCAGCATCAGGATGTTCGCCAGCTAAAATAAGCCCATCTACAACATCATTAACATGCAAAATATTCACATACTTGCTTTTGAATCCTACCAACGGAATAATTCCATTATTAACAGATTTAAAAAAATCTAACGTTGCCGTATCTCGCGGACCGTAAACTGCCGGTATTCGCACAATTGTAAACGGAATTTTATTCTGAAAACTTAATACTTCTTTTTCAGCCGCCATCTTACTTCTTCCGTAAGTAGTTATTGGCTGCAACTCCGATTCTTCATTCACCGGTTTGCCATCGGTTGATGGACCAACCGCTGCTAAACTTCCAGCAAAAACAAACCGCTTTAAATTTGAATTAGTTTCGGCTGCAATCAATAAGTTCCTGGTTGCTTCCTGATTTCCAAGAAAATATCCTCTTTTAGTTTTCGACGCAGTAACACCCGCAATGTGATAAATATAATCGACATCTGCAACTGCTTTTCGCAAGACCTCAACATCGAACATATCGCCGTAAACATACTCAACAGCTAACTCTTTCAGCCACTTATTGTTAGAGTGTTTTCGGACCAAGCATTTTACATGATGTCCTTGATTAATAAGGTATTTGACTAAATGGCTGCCTATAAATCCGGTTGAACCTGTAACAAAAAATTTTATCATCTATAATAAATTGGGTTGATTGACTTTTTTAATTATATGAAGTATATTAAAATTAAAATTTGTATTCAAATATAAGGATTATTTAAGGAGTTTAATAATGGCAGCTCGTTTTTCGGACAGGACGTCGTTTTTCAATTGGCGAAAGAACATGACGGATTGGGCAACATCATTTAAAGGGAAATTTAACTGGAAAACAAAAAACGGAACATCCGCAGAAGTGGAACCAAAACCTGATGTTACTGTTATAGACGAAAGTGCACCTAAAATCCCAGTCGATCTTTTTGATAAATGTTTTACTTTTACTCGCGCCGACGAAGTTAAAGCCGCAGGTCTATATCCATATTTCAGAACAATCGAGGAAAACGAAGGTCCTGTTGTTCAAATAGAGGGACGCAAAGTAATAATGGCAGGTTCAAATAATTATTTGGGTTTAACAGCACATCCGAAAGTTAAAGAAGCTGCAATTAAAGCCGTAGAAAAATATGGAAGCGGTTGTTCAGGGTCAAGATATTTAACCGGCACCCTCGACCTGCACACAGAGTTTGAATCGAGAATGGCTAAATTTATGGGAACCGAAGCCTGCTTGCTTTTCAGCACCGGTTATCAAACAGCACAAGGAATAATTCCAACACTTGTTCAGCGTGGTGAATATGTAATCACCGACAAAGATAATCACGCAAGTATCGTAGCGGGTGTTGTTATGGCAAAAGGAATGTTTGCCGACTTCGTTCGTTACAAGCATAACGATATGAACGATCTGGAGCGTGTAATTAAACGGCTTCCATTAGAAGCCGGAAAATTAATTGTAACCGATGGCGTTTTCAGCACATCGGGCAATATCGTCGATTTACCAGCACTTGTATCGATTGCTAAAAAATATAACGCCCGAACTTTGGTTGACGACGCTCATTCAGTTGGTGTTATCGGAAAAGGGGGCAGAGGAACTGCGAGTTATTTTAATTTAGTAGAAGAAACCGATTTAACATTTGGAACTTTCAGTAAAACATTTGCTTCGCTTGGAGGATTTGTTGTCGGCTCGGAACGGGTTATAAATTATTTGAAGCACCATTCAGCAGCATTGATTTTCAGCGCCAGCCCGACACCCGCGTCGGTTGCAGCGGCATTAGCAGCTCTCGATATTTTAGAGAAAGAACCGGAACGAATCGATAAACTTATACGCAACGCAAACAAAATGCGGCAAGGTTTCAAAAAAGCCGGCTTTAAAATTATCGATGGACAAACAGCTATAATACCGGTAATAATTGGAGATGATATGCTTGCATTTACACTTTGGAAAGAATTATTCGACAACGGAGTTTTTGTGAACACATTCATCAGTCCTGGCGTCCCACCCGGAATGCAAATGATGCGAACAAGCTACATGGCAACACACGAGGACGAGCATTTAGATCAAATTCTCGAAGTGTTCATTAAGGCAGGAAAAAAACTCGGTTTGATAAACTAATGGGTAAAATTGTTGTTACGGTTGTAAAAACCCGAAGCGAGTTTAATAAATTCATAAAATTCCCTTGGAAAATTTATGAAGGAAATCATTACTGGGTTCCTCCACTTTTATTTGAGAGAAAATTTTTAGTAGATCGAAAAAAAAATCCATTCTACAAGCACGCACAAGCTGAATTTTTCCTCGCTTATAAAAATAATGAAATTGTGGGACGGATAGGTGCTATCATCAATCATAATCATAACAAAGAACACAACGAGAAAATCGGATTTTTTGGATTCTTCGAGAGCATCGACGATCAATCGGTTGCAAACGAGTTGTTTAACACTGTGCGTAAGTGGTTGAAAGATAAGGGTTTATCAGTTATGAGAGGTCCTGTAAATCCATCGGTGAACGACGAATACGGACTGCTGATTGATGGATTCGATAAAACGCCGGCAGTAATGATGCCTTACAACCCACCTTACTACTGCAAGTTAATTGAAGCAGCTGGATTTCAAAAAGCAAAAGATTTGTATGCCCACTTTTTGGAACAACATAAAGTAAATCGTGAAAAACTTTCGAGAGTTTCACAATTAGTGAAAGAACGGAATAAAATTACTTTTCGAAGCCTCGACATGAAAAATTTTGATGAAGAGGTTAAGAAGATACATAAAGTTTACAACGACGCGTGGCAATACAACTGGGGTGCCGTTAAAATGACAGATGACGAATTCAAAGCATTGGCAAAATCGCTAAAACCTGTGGCTGTTCCCGACCTCGTTATATTCGCAGAAGTCGAAAGTAAACCTATCGGCTTCGCTTTATCGCTGCCCGACATTAACATTGCATTAAGATACAACAAAAAGGGACGTTTGATTCCCGGACTTATCAGGTTGATGCTTCATAAAAAGAAAATTGATGGAGTTCGAATCATCGCATTAGGAGTTTTGAAAGAATACCAAAAGAGCGGCGCGGCTGGTGTGTTATTTTTTGAAACAGCCGAACGTGCATTGAAACTCGGCTACAATTGGGGCGAAGCAAGTTGGGTACTCGAAGACAACGTGATGATGAACCGCAATGCCGAAACAATGAATTCAGTCCGTTACAAAACTTATAGAATTTATGAATGTAATACTTAGGAAGGAATATTTATGCCTATAAAAAAATCGGGAACGATTTGGATGAACGGAAAATTTGTAAAGTGGGACAATGCAACAATTCACGTACTGTCTCATGTTGTGCATTATGGTTCGAGCTGGTTCGAGGGTATCCGCTGCTACGATACTAAAAAAGGGTCGGCAATTTTTCAATTACGTCCACACCTCGAGCGCCTGTATGATTCAACAAAAATTTATCATACAAAAATTCCATACACCATCGAAATATTAGAAGAAGTTACAATAAAACTAATCAAAAATAACAAATTAAAAAGCTGTTATATCCGCCCTGTTGTTTATCGCGGTTACGGGGAGATGGGATTGAACCCGTTAAAAAATCCTGTAGAAGTAGCAATAGCAGTTTGGGAATGGAGTTCCTATTTAGGCGATGAGTCGTTAGAAACCGGTGTTAAAGCCTGTATATCGTCGTGGCAGCGGTTGGCACCAAATACAATCCCGACTATGTCGAAAGCTGGAGGGAATTATTTAAGTTCACAGTTGATAAAAATTGAAGCCCTCGAAAACGGTTTTGCTGAAGGTATTGCACTCGATGCATACGGTAATGTAAGCGAAGGGAGCGGCGAAAATATTTTCTTAGTTAAAAACGGAAAAGTTTATACCCCATCAATCGCCGATGCAATTTTACCTGGAATAACGCGCGCAAGTGTTATCCAAATTTTGAAAGATGAAGGTATCGAAATCATCGAAACGACAATCCCACGTGAGTTTTTAATGATTGCTAACGAAGTTTTCGTAACCGGCACAGCCGCCGAGATAACACCTGTTTGCTGTATCAACCACCAAACAGTTGACCACGGCAAACCCGGAAAAATTACACGTTTAGTGCAGGAAAAATATTTTGATATTATTAAAAACGGAAATGATCCGCACGGCTGGTTGACTTTTATAAAGTGAATACAGTTATCAGTTTAATGGTTAATAGTTTTAGTTAGTTACTGAAGTTACGCAGAATTGACTTTTTGTCATGTTGAGCGAAGCGAAAC
>JASEGV010000107.1 GCA_030017895.1 Bacteroidota bacterium
ATTCATTTTCTTAAATATACAAAAAAAAGTATTCAATAAGTCAATTTTTGGAACCACCCTATATGATATTAACATTTTATTTTACTATTTCCGTTTGAAAAAAATATAATAAAGAAATTTCGGATTACCAATTATATAACGGATAAAAAGCCGTGATGGCTCCTGACTCAAACGGAATAACCATTCGAAGCCGATATTCGACAACCACTGCGGGCAAACTTTTTTTACTCCAGCTAAAATATCGATAGAACTACCTGCATTCAGTATAGCATTAACCTGCAAAGAATTGAAGTTTTCGTTTATCCATTTTTCTTGCAACGGCATCCCCATACCCACAAGCATTACATTAGGTTTTACTGAATTAATTAAAGCAACCACATCGTCGGATGGCTTTCCTGTTTTTTCAAAATATCCATGATGATAACCAACAATTTGAACATAAGGATTTTGTTTGCGAATGTTACTCACTGCTTTTTGAAGTACATCTTCTGTAGCTCCGAGTATAAATATTTTATAATTATTGCGGGTGCAAAAATTTAACAACTTCCAAGCCCATCGCGTTAGATTTACCAGAGGTGGGACTCGTTTGCGTAATAGCAAAGCTCCGAGTCGAACTCCTTGCCCGTCGGCATACGAAATTTCAGAATTATTCAAATATTCTTTGAACCATCTTTTTCCCTGAGCTAAATTAATGGCGTGAGCATTAATGTAAGAAATACTCCCTTTTTTATTTTCTTCTATCAAATTTTTTATACGGGTAAAAATTTTTCCCCCATCTACGACGTCGACTTTTACACCTGCGAGATATATTTTTTCAGACATTAACTTCTTTCAGTTCTAACTTCGACTTAATAATTTGTACAGCTTTTTGTACTACTTCATCAACCTGAATTAAATCCATGCACGTATTATAAGGACGGATACAATTAATTTGTTTGCATGGACTGCAATCTACTTTTTTGTAAAAATAAAAATTTTGTTTATTTTGCGGCGCAGTTAATTCAGGGGGTGCCGGACCGAATAAACCGATCGATTGAACACCTAATGCCGAAGCTAGATGCAGCGGACCAGAATCGTTGCCAATGAATAGCAGCGTGTTCGAAAGATAGTGCATAACGTTTTCTAATTCTGCTTCGAACACTGTGGTAATTTTTGTTTTATTTCTTATCTGCATTTTCAGTTGTTCACCAATTAATTTCTCTTCTTCTGAACCAATAATTACAACTTGAACCTTTGTAACATCGATAATCCTGTTTATAAGATCAGCATAGTTTTGCATTTTCCAGTTCCGATATTTCCACCCTGATAATGGGTGCAATACAATATACGGTTCATTACTCAGAAACGGAAACATTTTTTTATTAGAAATCACTGGCAATTGCAAACCGATGCCCAACGCATCACAAATTTTAATACCCCTTTCTTCTATGTTTTCGTTTTTAAAGCTAATAGAAGAGAAGTTTGAAATTCCGTAAGCTTCGATTAGGTTATTTTCTAAAAATGGCGTATAAAGCGAATTTGCACGAAAAAAACCTACTTTATAAACAGCTTTTAACCTCAATATTAGGAATGCATTCCTAAACGACGGACTCATCGAACAGACTAAATCAAAGCGTTGATCTTGCAAAGCTGCTTCTGCTGACCTTAATCCGTTTATCGTATCAGTTTTATCGTTAGAAATTAATTTAATATTCGCACCGTTGAGCAAACCTGATGCGTTGAAGAATGAAAATATTCCTGTATAATTTTTATCAACTGCTATCGAGATATTGCAATCAGGAAAATTATACATCAGACATTTTAAAGCCGGGATCATTGCCACAACATCACCCATACGCGATAACTCGATGAGCAGGATATTTTTTATAGACGACTTTTCAAATTTTGTATTATGATTAAACGAATTCTTGAAATTCAAATAGTGTAGCCAAATATTTCCGATGCTGCGTTTCATTACTGATTAAGGGAATCGGATTTTTTAAAAAAGGAATGTTCCGAGAAACACTCCCCCATTTATCATCAAGCCGTTACCTTTTAATTTATCAGGCACACCAACCACGTCAAATTTTTCGTCAAGCTGCCAGCTCGGCGACGCCATACCAAGATAACTGACGCCCAAGCGAACACCAAGCCAACGTAAAATTGCATACTCAAAATTAACTGCCGGTTGGTAAATAAAAAAAGAACCTTCAAGTGTGTAAGAAAAATCACCGATGAGGGATGTACCGGATGTTGCCCAACTATCTACAAGGGAATCCCACTTTTTAATTCCCCAAGCATCACGCCGCATCTTCACATTCATTCCCCCCCAACCTACTATTCCACCGGCTACAATATCAAACCGTTCGGAAAGTGGTAACACATATTCGACTGTTACACCTCCGAAGTTAACCTTTGTTTCCAAATCGAAGCGTGTATTTTGGACAATCGTACTGCTTGTTATACCGCCACCGGCACCCATACCACCGATACGCAGGTTTTCTAAAAACATAATGTAACCGTAACCCTGACCTCCAAATAACATCAAAGGTTTATCTTGAATTTTAGGGACATTATCTCCGATGAATGAGCTGTTTATATCCGAAACTTTCCAAAATAAAACATGCGAAGTAAAACCGCCAGCCCCACCCATTCGCAGGTAAGTTTTTTTAGGCGAAGTGAGCACCTCGCTCTCATCGGGCTGGGCGTTCACACAATTCATTATAATAATGCCTATTAACAGGATGAATATTTTTTTCATATTTATTTTTCCATTTTATACATTTCTTCTATTAAATTTTGATATTTATCTTCAATAACGTTCCGGCGCATTTTTAAAGTAGGCGTCATTTCACCCCCTTCTAACGATAATGGTTTGCTCAGTAATACAAACTTTCGAACACGTTCATAATTTGATAAATCTCTTTGAAGTGTTGCGACCTCTTTATCGATTATCTGATAGATTTCTTCTTTCGAAACCAAATCTTCATCGTTGGTGTAAGAAATTTTATTTCTGTCGGCATATTCCCGGACGGCATCGAAATCAGGAACGATTAAAGCTGATAAAAACATTCGACGGTCGCCAATGAGAACGAATTGATCGATGTACTTACTTTGTAAGAACATACCTTCGATTGGCTGAGGATAAATATTTTTACCGCCGGAACTTACAAACATGTGTTTTTTTCTGTCGGTAATCACGAGGAAACCATCCGCATCGAAGATTCCTATATCACCGGTATGCAGCCAACCTTCTTTATCAATAGCTTCCTCGGTTGCTTTTTTATTATTCCAATAACCGGTCATAATATTGGGACCTCGGGCTAAAATTTCGCCATCGGAGGCAATCCTTACCTCGACTCCGGGAATTGGTTTACCGACAGAGCCAAATTTATAATCATCCAAACGGTTTGCCGAAATTACGGGCGACGATTCAGTTAAACCGTATCCTTCGATGATTTGTAAACCGACAGCTTCAAAAAATTCGCCGTACTCTCTACCTAATGCAGCACCACCTGAAACAAAATATTTAATTCTACCGCCTGTTGCAGTTTTTAATTTATGAAACACTATCTTATCGGCAATCCTGTGTTGTAAAGATAGGCTCATGGAAATCCGTCCTAATTTTTTTGCTTTCGCATAATCGCTACCTACTTTAATTGCCCAATTAAAAATTTTCCGCCGAGCAGCAGGAGCTGATTCAACTTGATTTTTAATCCGGTTATAAATCCGTTCAAACAAACGGGGTACAGATGTCATGATTGTCGGGTGCACTTCTGCTAAATTATCCCGGACAGTTTCAACGCTTTCGGCATAAGCAACAGTTGCACCGCACGACATAGCCGTGTAGTAACCCGCCATCCGCTCGAATGAATGGCAGAGTGGTAAGAACGAGAGGAAAACATCCTGGTCGTCGATAGGCATAAAGGATGCCGAGGTAGTAATATTACTGACTAAATTAGAATGTGTCAGAATTACACCTTTGGGGTTTCCTGTAGTTCCTGAAGTATAAATTATAGTTAGAACATCGCTTGGCGAAACTTGCGCTTTATTCTTTTTAAAATAGTCAGGGTTTTTTTTCAAAAACTGATTTCCTGATTCGCGAACAGCATTATAGCTCAATATTCGTTCATCAAACTCAACGTTCTTATCGGATAAAACTATAACTTTTTCAAGTGTTTTTACTTCGCTAAATATTTTTTTGACTTTGTTCAATTGAAATTGATTCGATACAATCGCAAAACGGATACCTGCATCGTTGAATATATATTCGATTTGTTTAGCGGTAAGAGTCGGATATATCGGAACATCAACACCGCCTAAAGTATGTATCGCAATATCTGAAACTACCCATTCTGGTCGATTTTCAGATATTAAGGCAACCCGTTCTCCTTTTTTTACACCCAAGTTCATCAACCCGACAGCAAAATCGTGCGAGAGTTTCCTGAGTTCTGAGTACTTAATATCTACATATTTACCATCTACTTTGTGTTTTTGGATAGGTCGATCGCTTGATGAATATTTTTCAAAAAGATTATCGAACATTTCTGTAATTGTTGTAAATTGCACCGCAAGTCCCATAAGAACACCTTTTAGTTTGATTTATGATATTTGATTAATAGATAATATATTTATCGAGTGATATTTTTGTGTAAAAATAGCTTAAGTTATGATAAAAATCAAGCCTTACAAGAATAAGGTCGGAAAATTTTTTCACGTTCAGTTCATCCTAAAATTTTTTATTATTTTTTTCAAAAATAATTTTTCTTCTTGCATTATTGTGAGGAGTGCTTTATATTTGCACACAGAAATTTTACCGATATTTATTTTTCAACGCAATGAGTAAGGGGAAAAGCTCAATGACCAAAAAAGAGGCAAGTGTTCTTGCCCGCAACATAGATAATTTACTCTTTTCTGAATCGGCAATTCCAGTTCAAAAAAGAGGATTAAAGATACATAGATACCTTACAAAAAAAGAAACGCATCCATTCGATGAGATTGAGTGGGAACTTCGCACTGCAGCTATCACAAACGAAAAAGGCGAAGTGATATTCGAACAACAAAATGTAGAAATTCCAAAAACGTGGTCGATGACTGCGACTAATGTTGTTGTATCAAAATATTTCAGCGGAAAAATTGGAACGCCCGAACGTGAACACAGCGTTAAACAACTCGTTGAGCGTGTTGCCAGAACCATCTCTGATTGGGCTTTCAAAGATGGCTATTTCGATTCCGATGAGGACACCGAAAATTTTTACTCTGAACTCACATACCTGCTAGTAAATCAATATTTAGCATTCAACAGCCCTGTTTGGTTTAACTGCGGCATCGAGCCAAAACCACAGTGTTCAGCTTGTTTCATCAATTCTATTCGCGATACTATGGAATCGATACTCGATTTAGCCAAAACTGAGGGACTTTTATTCAAATGGGGATCAGGTACGGGAACCAATCTATCAATTTTGCGCTCATCCCGCGAGCACCTTTCAGGTGGCGGAACTGCTTCGGGTCCAGTTTCCTTTATGAAAGGTTACGATGCTTTTGCGGGTGTAATAAAATCGGGTGGTAAAACCCGCCGCGCTGCAAAAATGGTTATCCTGAATATTGAGCACCCCGATATTCTTGATTTTATTCGTTGCAAGTCGTTTGAAGAAAAGAAAGCTTGGGCATTAATTGAATCGGGCTACGATGGTGGTTTCAATGTACCCGGCGGCGCTTATGATTCTGTAGCTTATCAAAACGCAAATCATTCAGTCCGGGTTACCGACGAGTTCATGACAGCTACCGTCAAAGGTGGTAAGTGGGTAACTAAATCTGTTATGGACAATAAGCCTGTTGATACACACGAAGCAAAATCGTTGATAAAAGAGATTGCCGAAGCAACATGGATATGCGGTGATCCAGGTTTACAATTTCATACAACAATAAATAAGTGGCACACTTGCCCAAACACTGCCCCAATTAACGCATCGAATCCATGCAGCGAGTATATGTTTTTAGATGATAGCGCCTGCAACCTCTCCTCACTAAACTTGATGAAATTCAGAACGGACGACGGTGAGTTCGACGTCCGAAAATTTTGCCATGCCGTTAACATTGCAATAATTGCTCAAGAAGTAATTGTCGGAAATTCAAGCTATCCTACAAAAGCAATCGAGAAGAATAGCCACGACTTCAGGCCACTTGGTTTAGGTTACGCTAATTTAGGCGCCTTGCTTATGGCTCGCGGACTTCCTTACGATAGTGATGCAGGACGCGCTTATGCTGCAGCAATAACTGCCTTGATGACCGGGCAGGCATACAAACAATCGGCAATTATTTCGAAAATCAAAGGTACTTTCGCAGGGTTTCCCTCTAACCGCGAACCGATGCTGCGAGTGATTAAAATGCACGGTGTTGAAGCCGACCATATCTCTGACCGTTATGCACCGAGCGATTTGCTTACAGCCGCACGAAAAGTTTGGGACGACGCTTATGCTATCGGAAAAGAGCACGGATTCCGTAACTCACAAGTTACTGTCCTCGCTCCCACCGGAACAATCGGTTTTATGATGGACTGCGACACAACAGGCGTTGAACCTGATATTGCTTTAGTGAAATATAAAAAATTAGTGGGTGGTGGGTTTATGAAAATTATTAATAACACCGTTCCCGAAGCGCTCCACAGATTAAATTACGATGAAGAACAAATCGAACACATACTTGCTTATATACAAAAAAACGACACTATCGAGGGGGCTCCACATTTCAGTGAAGAGCATCTGCCAATTTTCGATTGCGCTTTTATACCCGCCAAAGGGAAACGATCCATCCAATATCTCGGACATATTCAGATGATGGCTGCCGTTCAACCCTTTATTTCAGGCGCAATTTCCAAAACTGTGAATATGCCGAATGATGTAACTATTGAAGATATTCAGAATGCCTATATCGAAGCTTGGCGAATAGGACTCAAATCAATCGCTGTTTACCGCGACGGGTCGAAGCGGACTCAACCACTTAACACCTCTGTTGATGGCGAGAATGTTATAAAACAACGGGCAGTAAGAAGGCGTTTAGCCGATGAACGGCAAGCTATAACGCACAAGTTTTCAATTGCCGGACACGAAGGATACTTTACAGTTGGATTATATGAAGATGGGCAACCGGGCGAGATATTTATCACTATGTCGAAAGAAGGTTCAACCATATCTGGATTGATGGATGCTTTTGCCACATCGATCTCGATGGCTTTGCAGTATGGTGTTCCTTTAAAAGTTTTGATAGATAAATTCACTCACATGCGTTTCGAACCGAGCGGGTTTACAAACAATAAAGATATTCCGATGGCTAAATCTATTTTAGATTATATATTCCGCTGGTTGAGTAAAAAGTTTGTTCTGAATCCCGATATTTCAATCACGATTTCTCCTGAAGTGGAATCGATAATAGATTTCTCCATAGAAAGTCAAAACACCGCAGCAAAAGAAGCCGAGGTTTATAAAACACAATCGGACTCTCCCCCCTGCCACGAATGCGGTAGTCTTATGGTCAGAAGTGGTAGTTGTTATAAATGTATGAACTGCGGCGCTACATCAGGTTGCTCTTAATTCTATTGCACAAATAATTCCGATTCTCTCCAGTGGTAGATGAAAAAATAAAAACTCCTAATTTGTTAACAGTAATATTCGGAATTTTAGCTATTTTTACTGGCGCGGGAGTTTCATTTTTAATCCATCAATTTGCCCACATAGAAGTGGCTGAGTATTTTTGTAACAGCAAACTATCCCTGATGAAAGGTGCCCTAAATTTTCAGAGCGATTGCATTCTCGATCATAATTGTGTGATGTCGGTTTTAGCTGGACCTTTTTCTAATATTTTCCTTACAATCATTTCTTTATGGATACTTACAAAATTTCCGTATAATCATTTTATTACCTCATTAGCTTTAATCAATGCTTCAGCTCGAATCGGCGAGGGTTTCATATTACTTTTGCAGATGCTCGCCTTCCGATATAAACCAACGATAGTGAACGATGAACGATATGTATTGGGATTCATCAACTTTCCCGATATGTCAAGTGCATTAGTTTTACTTTTCTTCTACATTTTATTTTTTGGAGTTATGATAATTATCGGAATTCGGACTTTTGCGTGGAAGGGCTGGTGGAAATGGGTATTCGTTTCAGCGGTTATTATTTTACCGATTCCGCTTAATGCACTATTCCAAAAATATTTTTATCTCTTCTCCTGTTTTCCCTAATGCAGCACCCAAATTATCGAGTTCGTTGTTTTTAACACCTTATTTGTCCCTAATCATGCATTAGAAAATGTAATTGGTGAAGAAAAATCAGTAATATTTTTAAATAAACCGGCAATCCATTCTCTTTTTTTACCTGGAGCAGACAGCTTCAATACAGTTTTACGATGTTTAGGGCATCTCTAAAAACTCGCCGAATTTTGTAGAAAAAATATTTTACGTATATTTGTTGAGAACATTATAGGAACATATTTTATGAAACACAAAAACAACCGTTCGCGATCTTTTTTTGACGAACACTAT
>JASEGV010000108.1 GCA_030017895.1 Bacteroidota bacterium
GTGAAGTGGCTATACTGGTAAATGAATACAAGGATGCAGGCTATTATGATGTAACTTGGGATGGTGCAAATATTACAAGCGGAGTATTTTTCTATAAACTCGCCGCAGGTAATTTTACAAGCATTCGTAAAATGCTGCTCACAAAGTAAATTATAATACTACAAGTAGCCGGCTTCATCTGAACATCATACACTCACAGTTCTTGGAGCCGGTTTTTTTATATATCTTGCTTTTTTAAATTAACTTTCCTAAATTTCACACGTCATTTTAAAATTTTCCCATCAAAGGAGTTTGACTTATGAATTTTTATCAATCAGGTTGGACTAAAGTTTTAACAACCTACCATCGCTTTGCGGGCAGTTGGGCTTGGATACTTCACCGCATCAGTGGGTTGGCTCTTACTGCTTACATCTTCATGCATATCATTGCATTATCAAATTTACAGAAACACAAAATCGACCGCGGAAAGGCTTTCAACGAAGAAATGGCTCTCTTCTCATCTCCATTTTTCTTGGTAATCGAATGGCTCCTCTTCGCATTCGTTTTGTATCATACATTAAACGGAATCCGAATCGTGCTAGTTGATTTCGCCAACGGCGCCCGCTACCATAAGCAACTTCACTACGCTGTTGTAACGATTGGTATCATCGCATTCTTAGCGATGGGATATGTGATTTTCAGTCATCAAGTAAATAATTCAGTAGCTGTGTTGTTTCGATAAAATCATAATGATTAGAATTTAGGATAAAGTTTTATTAAAGGAAATATTTATGCCGTATAAACATTTAGGTTCACGAAATTCAGGCGCCCCCGGGTGGCTGTTTCAACGCATAACAGGTATTGTTCTGATAGTAGCAATGGTCGGTCATTATATTCTAATGCACTACACTCCGACATCGGGACATTCATTTGCTTCGACTTTGGAACGCATGCAAAATCCGCTCTGGAAAGTTTTTTATTTGTCGTTTGTTGTTGTGGGAATTTACCACGGCTTGAACGGAGTCTGGGGAGTTGTGCGCGATTTTAAAATGAAAAGATGGTTGAGTATGACGATTCTCGGTGCGATGATTATTTTGGGCATCGCCTTTGCAGTTTTCGGATTTATGAATGTGTTGGTATTTTAGATTTTAGAATGAAACAAAAAAGAAATTAATAAAAGAAAAAACAATTATGGTTCACAAACACGATGTACTAATAGTCGGCGCCGGACTTGCCGGATTACGTGCCGCAGTTGAATTATCAGGCAAAGCCAATGTTGCAGTGCTTTCAAAAGTTCTTCCAACACGCTCGCACTCTGGTGCCGCTCAGGGCGGAATTGCTGCTGCTCTTGGTAACGAAGAAGAAGACCACGTCGAGTGGCACATATTCGATACTGTAAAAGGGAGCGATTATTTAGGAGATCAAGATGCAATCGAGATGATGGTATCGGAAGCTCCTGAAGTAATTATCGAACTTGAACACATGGGGGTGCCGTTCAGCAGAACAAAAGATGGGAAAATTGCACAACGGCAGTTCGGCGGCCATACCCGTCCGAAAATCGGTGCCGACGGAAAAGAAACCCGCGTTGCAATTCAACGCGCTTGCTATGCTGCCGACAGAACCGGCCACGTTATTCTGCACACTTTGTATGAACAATGCGTAAAGCACAATGTGCATTTTTATTCCGAGTATTATGTTGTTTCGCTTATTGTAAAAGATGGGGTCTGCCGCGGGCTGGTTGCTTTCGATATTCAAACCGGCGAGCTGCATACGTTTCACGCTAAGGCAGTGATGTTCGGAACCGGCGGTTACGGAAGAGCCTGGAAAATTACCTCGAACGCGTATGCAAATACCGGCGACGGAGTTGCGATTGCGTATCGTGCCGGTATTCCGTTAGAAGATATGGAGTTTGTTCAGTTCCATCCAACAGGACTTTGGAAGTTAGGAATTTTAGTAACCGAAGGGGCGCGAGGCGAAGGTGGATATCTCAAAAATAAAGCCGGTGAACGATTTATGCAACGATATGCACCTACAGTTATGGAACTTGCACCGCGCGACATGGTAACCCGATCGATCACGACTGAAATTTTAGAAGGACGCGGGATAGATGGAAAAGATTATGTTCATCTCGACCTTACACACGTCGGCGAAGCGGCACTAAAGGAAAAATTGCCAGAAATAATTGGGTTTGCTAAAACTTATGTTGGTGTGGACCCTGTAAAGGCTCCGATACCGATTCAACCGACAGCACACTACTCGATGGGCGGAATTCCAACTTCCCTTTTCGGTGAAGTTTATTTAGATGAGAAGGGGACAATTCTTACCGGCTTCTATGCTGCTGGTGAATGTGCCTGCATCAGTGTTCATGGCGCCAATCGTTTAGGAACTAACTCGCTATTAGATGGCGTAGTTCACGGTCGCAGAACAGGAAAACAAATTGCAAAGTTTTTACAAACTGCTGAGTTCAGTGATTTACCGGAAAATGCCGATAAACAAGACCGTGCTCGTTTTGATGAATTGTTCGCCTCTACAAATTTCAAAGAATCGTATCATCACATTAAAGACACTCTGCGCGATAATATGATGACAAAAACTGGCGTTTACCGAAACGAAAAAGATTTGAAAGAAATGAAACGGATAATTCGTGAACTCCGCGAAAAATATAAAAATGTTGGTTTACGGGATAAGAGTAGAAATTTTAACACCGAATTAATGGAAGTTTTAGAGTTAGGTCATTTACTCGAGTTTTCAGAAGTTGTTGTCGAAGGTGCGATTGCCCGTCAGGAATGCCGCGGCGCTCACTGGCGTACCGACCATCCGAAACGCGACGACGAAAACTGGATGAAACATACTTTTGCTTTCAAGACAGATAAAGGCGTTGAATTAAAATACAAACCGGTTACAGTTACAAAATATCAACCGATGGAAAGAAAATATTAATAGGCACAATTATGCAAGTAACATTTTCAATACAAAGATACGATTCATCTAAAGACACAAAACCATATCGGCAGAAATTCAAATTAGAAGTTGAACCGACCGACAGAATTCTCGATTGTCTCGACCGCATCAAGTGGGATTTCGAAGGAAGTTTAACATATCGCCGCTCATGCTCTCACGGAATTTGCGGTTCGGACGCAATCAACATAAACGGCAAAAATATGCTCGCTTGCCAGATTTTGATACAGGATATTAAGAAAAAATTTATTCGCATCGACCCGATTCCCGGAATGCCTATCATAAAAGATTTGGTTGTTGATACAACCGATTTCTTTACAAAGTACGAAGTAGTGAAACCATATCTGATTGCAAAAAATCCGCCTCCCAAAGAGCGTTACCAATCGCAAGCCGACCGCGCTGTGATTGATGAATCTGTTAATTGCATATTGTGCGGTGCCTGCACAAGCTCCTGCCCTTCGATGTGGGGAAACCCGAATTATTTAGGTCCGGCGGCTATGCTCAAAGCTTACCGCTTCGCATTCGACAGCCGCGACGAAGCCCCCGCCGAACATTTGGAAGCAATCGACACAAGCGACGGTGTTTGGCGCTGCCACACAATTTTTAACTGTGTAGAAGCCTGCCCGAAAGAAATTAATCTAACCTGGCACATCTCACAACTTAAAAAGAAAATGGTGGAAAGAGAGTTGTAAGAGTATGTAGTATGTAGTATGTCGTATCGAGTATGTAGATGCCCTGATTCCGAAGCATTCGGGAGCGGGGCTTTTTTTGTTTAACTCCCCCTAATTTTCTATATTTAATCCGCCAAAAACAATATTCTAAAATTAAAACTAAATATGATTTTACAAAACGATTTATTCTTAAAAGCATGTAAACGACAACCAACCGAGCGTACGCCAGTTTGGATTATGCGCCAAGCTGGAAGGTATTTACCTGAATACAGAGCAGTCCGTGCAAAGACGGATTTTCTCACGCTTTGCAAAACTCCCGAGCTTGCCGCCGAAGTTACAATTCAACCCGTTGATATCATTGGGGTTGATGCGGCGATTATTTTTTCAGATATACTCGTTATTCCAGAAGCAATGGGAATGGAACTAATTGTAGAAGAAGGCAAAGGCGGACCTCGATTTCCATCACCCATCCGATCATCTTCTGAAATTGAAAAATTGTCTATCCCCGACCCTTACGATAAATTAAAATACGTAATGGATGCTTTGAGTTTAACAAAACAAAATTTGGCTGGACGTGTTCCTCTAATCGGATTTGCGGGTTCCCCCTGGACACTGGCAACTTATATGGTTGAAGGAAGAGGGAAGCAGGAATTTAAAATCATTACCGAACTGATAAATGAACGACCAAAAGATGCTCACAAACTTTTGGATAAACTCGCCCGCTCAGCCGCTGATTATTTGAGTGCACAAATTGAATCGGGAGCTAATGCAGTTCAGATATTCGACACGTGGGGCGGGATTCTTCCGCAAGAACAATTCGAAGAATTTTCTCTGCGTTACATTCAGCAAATTGTTTCAAGCATCAAACGCAAAGATGAACCGGTGATTGTTTTCTGCAAAGATTGCTGGCACTCGCTTGAAGCAATTGCAAATACGGGGTGCGATGTTGTAGGTTTAGACTGGACAATAGATATCGGTGAAGCGCGAAAATTAGTCGGCGATAAAGTTGCACTTCAGGGGAATATGGATCCTCACAAGCTTTACGAAGATGAGGAAAAGATACGCGGTGAAGTAAAGGCGATACTTGAAAAATTCGGCCAAGGCAGCGGACACGTTTTCAATTTAGGTCATGGTATTCTGCCCGATGTTCCTGTCGCACATGCAAAGGCGTTTGTAAATGCAGTAAAAGAAGAGAGTGTTAAATACCATAAGTAGAATGGATAATAAAAAAACGGCAGTAGTTTTATTTCAACTTGGAGGTCCTGATTCGCTGGATGCTGTGAACGACTTTTTGTACAATTTGTTTTGCGACCCTGACATTTTCGATTTTCCTTTAGCATTTCTTCTGCGTAAACCATTAGCAGCAATGATTTCACAATCGCGGGCACGCGTAGTTAAACATCATTACATCACCATCGGCAGTAAATCTCCCATACTCGAACTCACTCGCCTACAAGCCGATGCACTCGAAACCGAACTCCGCAAACATATAGATGCAAAAGTTTTCGTTGCCATGCGCTATTTTTCACCGACAATTGAATCGGCCGTTACAAGTTTGTCAAAATCGGATTTTGACCGGTTCGTTTTGCTTCCTCTTTATCCCCAATTCTCTAAAACAACTTCAGGTTCCAGTTTTAATGAATGGAAGCGGCAGTGTAAAAAAATAAAATTTCAGCCCAACAAGGAAATATTTATAAATAACTTCTACGATAGCGATTTATATATCGATTCGTTAGTCGGTCAGATAAATAACACATTTGAGAAGTTTGCTAACATCCCCGCAAAGGATATTCACATCGTCTTTAGTGCACACGGTGTTCCCGAAAGTTTAATAGCAGCGGGCGACCCGTATAAAAGTCAGACCGAACGCACTGTTGAATTAGTTGCCCAGCGTGGTAAGTGGGAATCGCCGCACACGTTGTGCTATCAAAGCAAGGTCGGACCTATGAAGTGGCTGCAGCCGACTTTACAGAGTACAGTCAAAAAAATAGCAGGAACGGGCACGCGATATATGTTAGTAGTTCCAATTTCATTCGTATGCGATCACATCGAAACCTTACACGAAATTGATATCCAGACGCGCGAATTGGCTGAGAGTCTTGGCGTGAAGCAATTCGAGATGATGCCGGCACTTAATGCAAATGCAAAATTTATATCAGCACTACAAGAATTGGTATTAAAGGCAGCATTTGCATAAATTCGAAGCACAAATCTCGAAATACTAAACAAATCCAACAGATGAACTCAACCCAAACTAAAAAACATGTTGCCGTTATCGGAGCTGGAATATCAGGATTAACCACTGCATTCTGGCTTCAACAAAAAGGAATCGACGTAACAGTTCTCGAAAAAGATTCTGAAGTCGGCGGAACGATGAAAACAACTAATGAAAACGGCTGGCTCGTTGAATGCGGACCAAACAGCGCACTCGAAACAACTCCGCTCTTCAACCAATTATTTTCCGACTTGGGAATTCTTGACGAACGCATTTACGCTAGCGAGTCATCAAACAAGCGATATATACTCAGAGATAATATTTTGCATCCGTTGCCGATGAATCTGGCCGCATTTCTTAAAACAAAACTATGGAGCGTGAAAGGAAAACTACGATTACTAAAAGAACCATTTATAGGTCGCGCGGAGAAGGAAGAATCCATAGCAGAATTTGTTGAGAGAAGACTTGGTCGGGAATTTTTAGATTATGCTATCAACCCGTTTGTTGCAGGAGTTTATGCCGGCAATCCGGAAGACCTTTCGGTCCGTTCTGCATTTCCAAAACTTTACGCACTCGAAGAAAAATACGGCGGACTGATCAAAGGAATGATAAAAGGACGCAAGGAACGAAAGCAGCGCGCGGAGAAAGCAAAAGATTCGGCAAAAATGTTCTCGTTTAAAAACGGGATGCAAACACTACCGAGAGTATTGAGCAAAGCGCTTGGAGAAAAGATTAGGCTTAATGCCAATGTTATCAATACAATTCCTACTAAGATTGGCGACAGAAGAATTTACGTTACAACATATCAGCATAACGGAGAAAATAAAAGCATCGAAAGCGATGCAGTCGTCCTCGCTGTTCCCTCTTACACAGTATCCAAAATAATAGAACCGATTGATCCCGGAACTTCGAAAGTTCTGAACTCAATCTATTATCCTCCTGTTGCGGAAATTGTTACCGGTTATAAGTTGGAAAAGATAAAAAGAGATTTAGATGGATTCGGGTATTTAATTCCCACTAAAGAGAAAAGAAAAATTTTAGGAACTATTTGGTCATCCACAATTTACCCGAACCGCGCACCGGAAGGTTATGTTTCTTTCACGACTTTTGTTGGCGGTTCTCGCAATCCAGAAATGCTGGATAATGATGACGATAAAATTTTAGATTTCACAAACTCGGAACTTAAATCTATAATAGGGATAGAAGGTGAACCTGACTTTGTAAAGATAATGAGATGGGATAAAGCTATACCGCAATACAGGCTTGGTTATTATAAAACGATAGAGACAATAGAAAGATTTGAGCAAAACTTCCCCGGTGCATTCGTATGTAGCAACTACCGCGGTGGTATTGCGGTTGGAGATTGTGTGATGAGTGCGGATAAGATAGTATATGGAATAATTGAGTTTTTAAAATAAAAGATTTAATTTAACTAACTTATTTTCATTTTTTCTACACACCCCATTGCCCCCTCCTTCGACTTCGCTCAGGACAAGTCTCGAGAGGGGACGCTTGGGGCGCGTATCGGATAAGGGGTGTGTTGGAAGACAGTTATCTTACTAGCAGCATCTTCTTCGTCGAAATAAAATTCCCAGCTCGCAACACATAGTAATACACACCGCTCGATAAATTGGAAGCATCGAAACTCACTTCATAGTATCCCGGTTTTTTGTCCTCATTAATAAGCGTTGTAACTTCCTGTCCGAGCAAGTTGTAAATTTTCAACGTTACCCAATTGTTAGTTGACAGTTTTCCGTCCCGATTAAGCGGAACGGAATAATTAATCATTGTTGATGCATTAAAAGGATTAGGATAATTCTGATAGAGCATAAAATCAGCAATATTTTCATTAATATCTTTTACATCTGTTAATGATGTGTCAACAAAATATTTATAATTAGCAGTATTTGTAAGCATTGGAAGCTTATAAATTATTTCAAAAGCATCACCCTCATTAACATGATACTCCAAAGCATCAGATTCTTTTGCTTGGATAAACATAGGATCATCAATAGTGTTTAGGGTCTGTATTGCTCTAGCAAATTCCCTCTTAAATGCTTTTGGAGGAGGACCTCTATCATTAGCTATTAACATACGTATGTGTCTAGGGGTTCCATCAGCATAAGAACTATCAACAATAGTCCAACCAGCGCCACCTATTGAATCATAAGGTGCGTAATGTATTTTAACTCCTGTACTGCTATCTGTATCTGCTTCTCTTAAGCCTATTGTTCCATGGGTTTTTGCGAATAAATCATTTTTTGCTTCCAAATATTTATCAAAAAAATCTTGTGAAGGAAGATTATTATGATAGACTCTTAAAGGCAAATCCTCATCACGAAACCTTTTCAATATCCCTCTTCTATTTGGTGTCGCAAATTGTAACGTATTAATAATCTCCATTATATTATGGGCATCTCTAAAAATTAGTTTTGACGAAAATATTTATTTGCATTTGAAAAA
>JASEGV010000109.1 GCA_030017895.1 Bacteroidota bacterium
ACGATAAAATCTATAACACTAAACTTATATTTGAATTTTTGGAACTGCCCTAATGTAACTGTTTTTAGTTTTTTCAGATACTCCTGACGCGATATTTCAACGACACCAAAATTTTTCAGATGCGGTGTAGTATATTGTGTGTCTAAAAGTTTGAAACCCCGTTCCTTTAATGTTTCGACTAATGCAACCAGTGCAACCTTAGATGCATCCTTCATTAAACTGAACATAGATTCACCGAAAAAAGCGCCGCCGAGTGCAACTCCATACAATCCGCCTACTAGTTTTTTGTTGTGCCAGCTTTCAATGCTATGAGCATAGCCAAGTCGGTGAAGTTCGAGGTAGCTCTGAACTATTTCTTCTGATATCCATGTCTCATCCCTTTTAGCACAACTCCGAATTACGTCTTCGAACGCATGGTCAATTCGTATCTCGAAAATATTTTTCTTTATCGTCTGTTTTAAGCTTCTTGAAATTTTGAAAGTATCTAATGGAATAATTGCACGCGGGTCGGGTGAGTACCAATGTATTTCTCCGTCTCGCGAATCAGCCATAGGAAAGTAACCGGCTGAGTAAGCTGTAAGCAACAATTCAGATGGGATAATATTCTGTTTTAGTTTTTTTATTATCACACTTTTAATTACGATAGTACCATTATTGAATTATCAAAAAGAACCGACGAGAATATACTCTACGATACACCACCGGCAGAAATGAGAAGTTACCACTGCCGGTGGGAAACCGCGTAGAGAGCCGTTGAGCACGATTCTTCCCATTTAATAATGGAGGAGTGTCCGGACTCGCCACACCCTTCAATGTCTTGAGTGAGGTTTTTTCTCATTCTGTCGGCACGCACTCAAGAGAGCTCGTGTCCTTTACTCTTTAAAAACTTGCCGACAGATGAATATAAATAAAGAAACATTAATCACCAAACGAAGTCCCAACCGAGCGAGCGGCAACTATCAGTTGAGCATCGGGTGAAACCAAGCGAAGTTTACCTATGGCATCAACAATCGGAACTGTAACCACATCGCGACGCTGTAAACTAACCATAACTCCGAACTTCCCATCGGAAGCTGCCTGCAAAGCTGTTGCGCCAAAACGAGTTCCGAGAATCCTGTCGTATGGCGTCGGGCTGCCTCCGCGTTGAACGTGTCCTAATACTGTTACACGGGTTTCGAGTCCGGTTTCTTCCATAATTTTTTGCCCAACCAATTCACCTACACCCCCTAATCGCACAGGGTCGGTTCGTTTTTTATCCATTTCTTTTACTACAACTTCACCGCCGCAAGGTTTGGCACCTTCGGCAACACAAATGATACTGAACTTTGCACCTTTGCTTCGTTGTAAAACTGATTGATAAATCTTTTCCCAATGAAATGGAATTTCCGGTATTAAAATTATATCAGCCCCGCCAGCAACACCCGAACCGAGTGCAATCCAACCGGCATATCTTCCCATAGTTTCTACGACCATAACTCTATGATGTGATGACGCGGTAGTCTGCAAACGATCGACGGCTTCGGTGGCAACAGCTCGTGCGGAATCGTGGCCGAATGTAATATCGGTTGCATCTAAATCGTTATCAATAGTTTTTGGAATGCCGATAATATTCATTCCCATTTGGCTGAACTTGTTGGAAATGTGCATAGTTCCATCGCCGCCGATAGCGAACAAAACATCAAGTTTCCAGTTCCGGTAGTTTTCGAGGGCTTGCTCTGATGCGTCGATAATTCGGACCCCAGTTGGTCCTTCGACCGGATATTGAAAAGGGTTACCTTTATTAGAAGTGCCGAGTATGGTTCCACCGACGTTAATAATTCCTGTAACGTCAGACGGACTTAGTTCACGCATTCTGCCTTCAACGAGTCCTTCAAAACCATCGAGGATTCCAACTACTTTTACGTTGAAGAAATTCATAGCCGGTTTCGCAATGCTTCGTATAACCGCATTTAATCCCGGGCAATCGCCGCCGCCTGTTAATATACCGATTCTTTTTATTTGCATATTATCCTATGTTGTTATTGTTTAATAGCGCCAAAGTGCGCCAATGCCTTGTTTATTAAAAATATCTGATACTTTGTCTGATACTATGTTTAAGGGTGTTTTATATTTGCGCAATAGTGGTGGAATTAAAGTTTTCATTGAACCTACACGCAATTTTTTTGAGTTACACTGTAAGCATTCTTTGGCATCTTTCGTCATCACATAACCGCAGTCGTGGCACTCTACTAATATTTTATCCGAACCGTTTGTTATTGCTACAGTATTTGAACGGCCTTCTTGAATTAATTTAAGAACTTTTTTAATTCCTAAACTTGCAGAAGTATTTGTTGCTGATCTTTCTATAATTTCATCGATTAATTTTTGTTCCTTGGTACGTTCAAAGTTTTGAAAAATCTGTTGAGCCGCTGAGATAATATCTTTGATGGAAGATTCGCGGGCTAACGGAATTTTTCCAATAACGGTAACTTCGTTCGTATTGAGGCATTTTTGAAACATATCGGTTTGCGAATCCAATCCGGTTAAAACAACCTCGTTTACGTGGAACTGCTTTTTCATCGCTTCGATGGATGAAGTGCAGTGCTTCCAGAATTTTTGAACTTCTTCCGTTATGTGGCGTTCTACAATTTCTTTAGTATCACCGCCACGCAAACCGGGAATAGCTTTTTCGCGCATAATATTTTCCGGCGGCAGGTGCTTACTCTGCCAGGCGAGTGTATCCGACGAGATAGTTTCTTCCCATTCTTTAATTACTTCATTAAAACCAATTATGTAGTAGTGAATTTTTTCGGATGCTACTTTGATAATACCGTAATTCCGGTACTCTTCTAATATCCAGTCGAGTTGTCCGATGCTTGGTTTTCCCCACCACACTTCGTTGGTAACGTTAATTTGTGGATGAGTTGCTTCGAAAAAATCTATTCCCGAAAAAAGAATAAGCGATTTACCATCCGAGATGCGATATTCTGCTTCCTCTAAAATATTTGAATGAATTTTTTCAAACTCTTTTAGTTGACTCTGAGATAAATCGTTACGTATAGATTTTAATGAATCTTTTAACCATATCTGTGCTGCCGCTCTATTCCTTCCTATTACTGTCGGATCAGTCTCAAGATAAACACTCATAACTTTATCTGAATTTACCGACATCATTTTATCAAACAGGGATCGTAATTTTAACATAGTCAAATCTCCTCGCTTAATTGTTTGTTAATTTATGTTTAACTGCGTTATTTTCATTTTTTACATTTTCTTCCATAGCATCAGCATTTCTTTGCCGAGCCTGGGTTTTACAGAGGATTTTGGAATTTCAGAATAAATTAGTTTAAATGTTTTAGATAAATGTGATTCAATTTCTTTAATATCGACGGCAAATGGTGGACCGCCGTCTCGATTATCAATAGGAAAGAAAAGCCCGATAAATATTCCACCGGGTTTCAGCATCCGTTGAATATTATCGAGAAATTCTATCCGTCGTTCAGTGTCGATGGCGCAGTAGGTAACATACTCTAATACATAATCGAACTTGTGTAATAATTTCCCGGGTAATTCAAAAACATTTGCTTCGATTGTTTCGACATGTATCTTTTCTCTTTTTGCGAGCCTTCTGGTTTCCCGTATTGCACTCGCTGAAAAATCAATGGCAGTTACAAGATAATTTTGTTTTGCAAACAGTATTGCATCATGCCCTTTGCCGCATCCGACAACTACAATTTTTCCCGAATTTTCTAATTTGCCGGATTTGAGTAATTCTTCAAATACCGGTGTTGGAGTTCCTAAATTCCAATCGTCGGTTCTATGTTTATAGCGATATTCCCAATATTCAGGGCTGCTAACGTCAGTAATTATTTTAATCATTAATGGAGTTTTTGTTCTGTTTCCGACAAATCATTTCAAAACTGCAATACTCACAAGCTTTCTGCATCTTCTCTTGTGTAGT
Organism: Bacteroidota bacterium; assembly: GCA_030017895.1. Taxonomy (NCBI): domain Bacteria; kingdom Pseudomonadati; phylum Bacteroidota; species Bacteroidota bacterium. The sequence continues at coordinate 3,941 of JASEGV010000109.1, forward strand.
AATTGGAAATTCACCTTTAGCGATTGAGCCAACATATTCGTTCACATACGTTATTGATTTTCCGATTATCCGACGAAGCTCAGTTTCGTTTTCCAATACGGCTGCTTGTTTCCGTGTATGTATGAATGCTCTATTTTTTAGCTCTGAATTTGCGAGAGCCACTTTTTCTGTGATAGGAATTTTCAAACTGTAATAAGTAGCTGCCGCCGGTTTCAATTGTTTATTTTGTTCAGATAAAATTTTTTCTACTGCAAATAAATAAATTGGTAACTGTAAAGCAAGTCCCGATTCGATATCGACAAAATCATCGAACTTGCTTCCGGTTTTGTAATCTACAACTGAGAAGAATTCGTTGCCAACTTCAACCCGGTCGATTTTACCCCGAACCTTAATATTACCCACCATTACAGGTTCTTTTATGGATAATTCGGGGTCGGTAAGTTTTGCACTGCCAACCCGGCTGCCAAATGCTACTTCAAAATACGCAGGTACAACATCGAGTTTCCGGTTTTTTTCTGCTTCAAGAAATTCTTGAATTATGCCTTTGCGGCTGCCCTGTCCTAATATCAATTCTTTTTCAAAAAAGTATAACAAGTCGGACGATTCGAGCGAGTCCAATTTCGTCCGTGTTAAATCTATCAGGTTAGTTACAGCTTCGGCGAATTCTTCCTCGTCGCATTCAAAAAGAGGGGGCGACTTCTGTTTACGGCGGTCAACATAAAATTGGAATAAAACTTCGTGCAAAATGCTCCCTTTCTCGATTGGAGTAATTCCTTCTTCCAATTCTTCTAATACATTGAGTCGTAAAATATTATCGGCAAAATATTTAAACGGACATTTAGCATACTTTTCGAGTTGAGTAATCGAGTAAGTTTTATCGAGTGTTTTTTCTAAAAATTTCTGAGACGAATTAGATAAAGCGGCGTAAATTTTTCCGTTGTATTCTAACATCTGGTCAGACATCGATCTGCTATTTTCGATTTCGATTGCTTTAAAAATAAACTCGATATGGCGAAGCATCCTTTCATCCAACTGCTGATTGTTTTTGTATGTAGGATTGATTCCTTTATTACTTCCGATTCGTTGAAGAAGTTCTTCTTCCGTATAAACTGCATCAGACATTTTGTCGGGCAGGGCATTCTGCCAATCCCGACAATTAAGAATTTTCAATAAAGAATTAATAAAGGGCGACCGGACTAATTCATTATCATCATCTTTTTTGGGATATGTGATGAAAAGATTTTCAGAAAAATTTGTGATGCATTGGTAAAATAAATATCTCTTTTCGGTGAGATGGTATAGTTCTTTTTTCTTCTGCCGGCTGCTGCTGTAAAATATTTCGGGTGAATATGGTGGAGGGAATTCGCCGTCAACTAATCCGCTGGCAAACATTATGTCAAATTCTAATCCTCGTGTTTCTTCGAACGATGTTATATAAATTCCGTAACCGTATTTTTGGCGGATGTTATAACGCGTTTGTGATACTGCCGCTTTTAATTGCTCGATATAAAATTTTAAGGACTGTGCCTCTTTTTCTTTCGCCTGAAAAGTCAATAAATCTATTAAGTCATCCAATAATTGTAAAAACTTTTGATATGCGCGTGTATCTTTTTCGAGCAGTTCAGAATTACCGTCTGGAAAATTTAATATATTTTCTGGCACTCGGAGCCGATTTAGAAGTTCGATCAGGGCGTTGCGGAATTCAAAGGGAGTTAATTGGGTTTCAAATGGTTGTAAAAAACTTTCAAGCAACAATATATCGTTAAGTGCTTTTTGCAAACTATCGAGTTCGTTTTTTAAATGATGAATTTCGATTTCATCATCCTTTGTACTCAAATCCCTTTGAATTTGATTTATACGATTGGAAGTACGCGTTTTCCAAAAGTTCTTGCCAGCAGTAATTTTCAAAGCAACCGAAACCGCATAAAGGTTCCCGACATCAATTGTCGATTGTCCGTCAGTGAAAGTAAAAAACGAACTTGATAACGCCCGCATAATATCGCGTTGACGGAAATTGTTTCGGCAAATGTTTAAAAGTGAAATAATTGAAACAGCAACGGCTGATTCGTCGAGGGCGAAACGATCTGTAATATTTGCCGGAATACCGTATCGGGGGAAAATCTCGTGAAATAACTTTGTATAAATTTGCGGTTGATACATTGCAACGCAAATTTTGCTTAAGTCGCGCTCGGGTTCGTTATGCAGTAAGTTTTTGATTACCTTTGCGATAGCTTCCACTTCCTCTTCACGGTTACGTGAGGAGATTAATGTAACTTTTTCGGATAAATCAAGTTTTGATACCGAGTCGTCAGTTCGAAATAAATGTTGTGTAACGTGTTGTTTGAACGATGGTCTTGATTCCGGTTGGTCGGAATGATATTCAAACCCGATTCTTAAAAATTTTTCAAAGTTTTCTTTCAGATGGCCGAACAATTCATCGTTGTTCAAATAATAGTCGAACGAAATCACCAGCCCCAGCTGATTATTATGGTTGTTTGCTTTGAACTTCGAAACAGCATCTAACATAGTAATCTCAGGGTCAGAAAATTCATCAAATCCCGATATTAGAATTAACTCTGTGTTCTTAAATTTATTCCAAAAATTATCAAGCGGAGGTAAAACTGTAAGGGTATTATTTAATTCCTTGAAGATACCTCCAACGTCGATAAATTGGTCGCCTAAAATGGATTCATATTCTTCGTAAATGGTGAGTAAATCTTTAAGTTTTAGTTTCTCATCGCTCTGTGCCGATTCTAATTCTTCATAAAGCGAGGTCGGATAAATACCCGCTTCTTTCAAAAAATTAATTACGTTATTAATTTTTTCGAACGTCCCTTTTGGGATTGAATATTTAATTCCTTGCGGCAGAAAATATAGAAGTTCATTTGCTTTATTACGGATTGCATTTTCGAAAATTACTGCTTGTGTTGTAGCGGTTAAAAACTTTTTCGGCGAGCAAAATATATTGTGGAGTTCGGCGGCAAAATTTTCTAAAGTAAAAATATTAAAAGCGGATGCAGTATTATTAGGGGCAAGTTTAAGAAATTCTCGCTGAAGTTCTCGTCCTTTACGCCGTGTGGGTACGATAAAAATAAAAGTATCTGCTTGACTAATAGTAATGCGCCGCTTAATTTCAGCTTGAATATCAGATACTAATGAGAAGTTTTTATATAGAATGACCGGCATTGATAGTTTTTCCGTAGTTAACCGGATTAATAAAGTTATCTGAATCGTGCAGGAACGTATTTTTCGTATAGGTCGATAAGTTTTTTCTTTGATAATGAATCTAAGTCTTCGTCGTCGTAGTCGCGCTTCCGGAACATATCGAACTCATCAACTTCATACCGATTCATTTTCTTGTAATAATCTTTTAGTGTTTCAATAATTTTATGCTGTTCTACTTTTGTCATTCTGAATTATGATTTAGATTTTCGTGTATCTTTTTCAATGTATTTCTTCAACAAATATAACGATTCTTCCCAACTGTTGAAAACCGCCTTGAAATTTTTTTCCCAAGGTGCACCGGTACCCGCTCCATATAGTTTGAAGGAAATATTGGTTTCCGACTTTTTCTTTTCAAATGTTAAAGTAAAGTCGAGAGGTCCGATAGTTTTTTTGCGGGCAAAGAAATAATTTATTCCTGTAATTTTCAACATTTTGTGAAGTTCGAAGCTTTTAATTTTTCCGCAGCAGACATAGAAATCCCCGTCAGATTCAGCGTGCCATCCGATAGAGTAAGGTCCATCGATGCAAAGAGCTACAACAGCGCTGTGTGCATGAAGCCAGGCAGTCAAACGGTTGGGGTCGATAAATGATTGGAAAACTAATTTAGGTGTGGCATTAATTGTTACCGACTTATGTAATAGTTTCTTTTTCATTGGTTACCTCGTCTTGAAATTAAATTCTTACTAAAGTCCTACTTGAACGAAATGAATTTTTTAGGGCGGTTCCAAAAATTGACTTATTGAATACTTTTTTTTGTATATTTAAG
>JASEGV010000110.1 GCA_030017895.1 Bacteroidota bacterium
TAGCTGGCCTTTTGTTGTTTCAAATGATTATTCCTAATGACAAATCTGGGATAAATATATGCTTGTTATTATCATTATATTTTGATAAATTTAAAGCAAATTATTTGGTTTCCTTTGGCATCGAATATGATGTAACTAATATATCTTAAATCACTTAAGGAAATGGTTATGAAAAAAACGCTAATATTATTTTTCTGTTTTATAGTCCTTACCGGGTCGCTTTATGGGCAGATTATCAACGGAAGGTTTACAACTTCGTTCTACACTTTTGAAAAATACGGAAGTCCGAAATTCTCCGAATCGCATCTGCTTGCTTACCAAACGGCACAACTCGACATTACAAAAAATAACATTTCTGTTTCTACTTTATTACAGGGTTCTAAAAAATTTCCGGATGTAGGAAATTTTTCAGCAGTCAGAATGTATAATTTATTTTTTAAGTGGAGAAATATTGCTGATATCGCCGATCTCACATTAGGCAGGCATTCTGTATTTGCGGGTGTAGGAAATGGATTGATAGATGGGGGAACTGTTAAGTTTAAATTTTTTGATAAAGCCATTTCGTTATCCGCTTACGCGGGTGCCAATGTTAAAGAAAATCTCGAAACTCACGTTACAACCAACCGGAAAGATAACTATATGGTTGGTGGACAGTTGGTAGCTACATTATTTTCAGATTTACGATTTGGTTTAAGCTACTATAATCGTCATCGTGAGAAGATATCGTATAAAACTCGACGAGCCGATTCGTTAGGGTTACCAGTTTACCGAATCATCGAACTCGATTCTCCCGCCGAACAATTTACAAGTGCCGATGTTAATTATTTTCACAAATCACTCGGTAGAATTTACGGGCGTTTCGATTACGATTTGAATTTCGAAAAGAATTCGCGCATCCAGTTTGGCGGTAGGGCAAACCTGACTTCAACGATATCTTTGACAGGCGATTATATTTATCGCGTTCCACGTATTTCTTATAATTCAATTTTTCATGTATTCAACTATTCCAACACGACAGAAATTGAGGGTGGTTTAGAGTATGCTTATCAACCGACTCTTCGTCTTTTCGGAAAGTTCGCTAATATAAAATATTCGGGAGATAATTCTCAAAGATATACAATCGGAATGAATGCCGAGTTTGGAAGCTTCGTTTATTCAGGTAATACCGGATATTCAGGTGAGTTGAATGCAGTATCAGCACAACTATTTTATCCACTATTCGATAGAGTTTTAATACCTACTATTGCATTCTCTCGTGCAAGTTATAAATTATATAAACAAAGTGACCGTATGGAAAGCTTTACAGGTATTATTGGAGCAACAGTAAAAACCTCACAAAGTTTTTCATTCGATACTCAAATCCAATGGTTGAATAATAAAATTTATAGAAACGATTTTCGGTTGTTGTTTAAATTTAATTATCTATTCAGTCATCAATTAAATATTCTATGAAGGTGACAATATGAACAAACGAAATATTTTAATATTAATTTCAATTTTCATCATCGCAGCCATCAGTATTGCAATGTTAAATAGCCAGAACCGACAATCCATAGAAGAGGATAGATCATTAAAGATTAAATTCTCACATCAATTCCATATCGAACAGGGAGTTGATTGTGCCGACTGCCACACTGATGCTGCAACGAGCAAGTTATCTTCGGATAAGCTTTTCGGAAACCACGCTTCTTGCCAAACTTGCCACGAGGAACAGGTAAATAACGACTGCAAATTTTGTCACGTAAAACCGGAATTTTATGAAGCATTCGAAAATCCGGAACGCGAATTAATCTTCTCACACGAAAAACATCTGACTATGCCAGATGTTATATGCACTAGCTGTCATAAAAATTTGGATAAGGTAGATATTGCTTCTTCAAAGAACTTACCAGATATGGCAACTTGTAATACGTGTCATGATAACGCGAAGGCGACAAATTTGTGCGAAACCTGTCATACCAATTTTGATTCGCTCCTTCCGAACGACCACCGGGCAGGTAATTTCAAAAAAGACCACAAAAATTTAGTTCGTGTTGGTATGATGGATATAAGCTGTGCAACGTGCCATGATGATGTATTCTGTCAGCAATGTCATGACGGTGCAAGTTTAGCTAAGAATAGTCAAAAAGGGTTGATGATTAATCCGGCACCCCGACTTACGCGTCGTAATTCTCCAAAAATGCTTACAGTTCAAATGGCACACGATTTAAATTACAGATTTACTCACGGTATCGATGCCAAAGCAAAATCTACTGATTGCTACACTTGCCATCAACGCGAAACATTTTGTTCTGAATGCCATCAAGCCGGCGGAAATATTACACAAGGTAGTTTTAAGCCGAAGTGGCATAGCGAAATCGGATTTACAACATTCGGAGTTGGTTCCGGCGGTGGTAAACACGCCGAGCTTGGTCGTCGTGACATCGAAACCTGCGCGGCTTGTCACGATGCTAACGGCACCGACGCCACTTGCGTAAAATGTCATTTCGATAACGACGGAATTCGTGGAACGAATCCGAAAACTCATCAAACAGGATATATGAAAGATGAACGAGGGTTATGGCACGATACAAACGGAGCTACGTGTTACGTTTGCCATACAAGTCCTAACGCAAATAAAGATGGACTCAAAGCTGGCGGCTTCTGTAACTACTGTCATATATAAGGAAGAAAACTTATGAGAACGAAAAATATATTTTTGATTTTTGTAATATTTGTTTTATTTGGTGGTTGTTCCAATTTACAAAAGGAACTGCCCGAAACTACCTCACCAACTGTTATTCATTCAAAAGGTTGGGAAATTGTTGCGTCCGAAAATTTTCATGGAAAATATTTGCATCAAAAAGATTGGATACTGACCGATTGCATCTCCTGTCATGGTAGTGATTTCGGAGGTGGTACAAGTAAAGTTTCGTGCTACTCTTGCCATAGTTCTTATCCACATCGAACCGGATTTTTACAAAAGAATAGCCCTTACTATCACGGCTTATATTTGAAGAATGAATCGTGGGTAACTTCCTCGTGTCAAGGATGTCACGGTACTGATTTGAGCGGTGGTAACAATGGTGTTAAATGTGCAACCTGCCACGATTCTTTTCCTCATAAGTCAGGATGGAAGCTTGCCGCACAGACAACTTTTCATGGAAAGTATTTAAAGGTTGCTCAATGGGATATGAAACTTTGTACGGGTTGTCACGGTAGCCGATACGATGGTGGAAGTATTACCAATGTAAGTTGTATGACTTCGCAATGTCATGTTGATGTAAGCAATAGAAAAAAATCGCCCGAAGCTTGCAACACTTGTCACGGTGTGTTTTCGGCGAAAGCCGATAGCGTTATAACTTGGGCGCCGCCGCGAAGTGTGGATGGTGAAACAGCGCCCACAATCAAAGGTGTGGGAGCGCATCAAAAACATTTAGCAACCGGAACATTTGGAAAAGCTGTTAAATGTTCAGAATGTCATTCTGTCCCAGGTCAAACGTTTGTAAATGGACATCTGGATACCAATCTTCCGGCTGAAGTTGTTATGAATGATACTTTAGCACGTTTCATCACTGCTAATGGCTTGTTAGTTCCGAATCCTACTTATCAAACAGCAAATGCTACTTGCAGCAATACTTATTGCCACGGTAATTGGCGGTTGCGTAGAGCAACTTCAACAGCACAGTTTGGTTATGCCGATTCAGTTATGGTTGGAGCTAACAGGCCAGTTGTTTGGACTGGTGGTGCAAACGAAGCAGCTTGCGGTTCATGCCATGCACTTCCACCAACTGGACATATTCCTTCAACAATCTCGAATTGTGGAAATTGTCATACTGGCATCGTAAACAGCTCTGGAGTTATAATTGATAAAACAAAGCATATCAACGGAAAGATTATGCTTTTTGGAACTGAAAAGAATATGAATTAATAGATAAGTAAAAATAAAATGGGAAATGGATGTATAAAATTATTGAAAAGCAAAAGCTTTCAGAAACAATCACAAAATTAGTAATCGAGTCGCCCCGCGTAGCTAAAAAGCGAAAGGCTGGAAACTTTGTTATGATTCGTGTAAAGGAAGGGGGCGAACGTATCCCAATCACAATAGCTGATTCTGATATTGAAAAAGGAACTGTAAGCATAATCGTTCAGGCAATCGGTAAAACAACAAAAATGTTGTGTTCGCTGAAGGAAGGAGAATATGTTCTCGATTTTGTTGGACCTTTAGGTGAGCCTACACCGATAGAAAATTTCGGCAGGGTTGTTTGTATCGGCGGTGGAGTTGGAACTGCTGAAGTTTATCCAATTGCAAAAGCGTTGCGCGATGCAGGTAACGAAGTGATCGGAATAATTGGCGCCCGCAGTAAAGATTTAATTATTCTCGAAAAAGAAATGGGCGAAGTTTGTAATAAATTGTACATCACTACAGATGATGGATCCTATCAAGGCAAAGGTTTTGTATCCGATCAATTACAGGATTTAATAAATAGTGGAATGAAAATAGACGGTGTTTACGCTATTGGTCCGATTCCGATGATGAAAGTTTGTGCAAATGTAACGAGACCTTTTGGCATTAAAACTTATGTAAGCTTAAATCCGATCATGGTTGACGGAACCGGAATGTGCGGCGGTTGCCGTGTAACTGTCGGCGGAAAAATGAAATTTGCTTGTGTCGATGGTCCTGAATTCGACGCTCATGAAGTTGATTTTGACGAACTGATAATGCGTAACCGCACTTATGCCGATTTAGAAACAATATCAGATAAAACCTATGAAGAACATGTATGTAAGTTAGAGGGAGTAAAATAATGCCAAATACGTTGAAACCATCAGAGAGAATGAAAATACCACGTCAGCATTCGATTGAACAACCATCAACTGAAAGGACAAAGAATTTTAACGAGGTCTCATTCGGATTGAACGAAGAGTTAGCCCTACTCGAAGCAAAGCGATGTCTTGATTGTAAAAATCCAGTCTGTATAGATGGCTGTCCGGTTAGAATAGATATACCGGGTTTTATTATTAAGATACTAGAAAAAGATTACGCCGGGGCGGCAGATAAAATTCGTGAAGCAAATTATTTACCTGCAATTTGTGGCAGAGTTTGTCCGCAGGAAGACCAGTGCGAAATTGTTTGCATATTAGGCAAAAAACATGAACCAGTTGCAATTGGAAAGCTTGAGCGTTTCGTTGCTGATTATGAAATGGCTAACAATTTATTTAAATCACCCGTAGTTAATAACCACATTGATAAAAAAGTAGCTATAGTCGGTTCAGGACCTGCAGGTTTAACCTGTGCCGCTGAGTTAGTAAAGTTAGGTTACAAAGTAACTATATTTGAAGCTTTACACGCAACTGGTGGGGTATTACGATACGGAATTCCTGAGTTCCGTTTGCCAAAGGAAATTTTAGACATCGAAGTAAATAGAGTAAGAGAACTTGGTGCCGAAATTTTGACAAACTTTGTTGTCGGCAGAACAGCTACTTTAGATGAATTGATTGATGAGATGGGTTATGAAGCAGTATTTTTAGGAACCGGTGCAGGAACTCCAAACTTTATGGAAATTCCGGGCGAACATCTAAGTGGTGTTTTATCAGCGAACGAATTTTTGACACGAGTTAATTTTATGAAAGCTTATGCTTTCCCAGAAGCCGATACACCGATTAAGATCGGAAAACAGATTGCTGTAATAGGCGGCGGTAATACAGCGATGGATGCTGTCCGCACGGCGAAACGATTAGGAGCTGAGCAGGCATATTTAATTTACAGGCGTTCACGTAAAGAAATGCCTGCACGTGTTGAGGAAGTAATGCACGCCGAGGAAGAGGGGATAGAATTTATGATGCTTACAAATCCTTTACGAATAATCGGTGACGAGTTTAATTGGGTAAAAGCTATCGAATGCCAGAAAATGGAACTTGGTGAACCTGATGATTCGGGCAGAAGAAAACCGATACCTATTAAAGGGTCGGAATATATAATCGAAGTTCAAAATGTGATAGAAGCTATCGGACAGAAACCAAATCCGATTATACAGGCGACAACACCGGGCTTGGGTATAAGTAAGCGAGGAACCGTAGTTGTGGATAATAAGACGATGGTAACGAGTCGTCCGAATGTATTTGCAGGAGGCGACTTGATACACGGAGGTGCGACTGTTATACTCGCGATGCACGACGGAAAATTGGCTGCCGCTTCGATGCACGAATATCTGCAGAATGTGGATAAAGAAGAAAAAGTAACGAAGTGAAGTAGATGATAACCCCAGAAAGAACATTCGGGGTTTTGATCTAGAATAGATAAAAGCATTATGATAATGACAGATGTTAATACAAAATTAAGAAGTTATGAATACTCTGAAGTACAAACATTCTTTTCTGAGAGTAAAAAAACAGTCGTTGATATTATTAGTACACCAAATGGTCACGTTGTACCACGATATATTAATGAGTTTTGGACTTCTAAACAAAGACAAGCGAACTCAATACACGAAATTTCATACAGGGCTTGTTTTAAACCGCAATTACCAAGATTTTTTATCGAATGGCTAACAAAACCTGGAGATATTGTATTTGATCCATTTACCGGTAGGGGCACAACAATCATTGAAGCTGCTTTATTAGGCAGAAATATTATTTCGAATGATATAAATCCTTTATCAAAAATACTATGCAAATCAAGACTATATATTCCATCAATTGATGAAGTAACTAACCGATTAGCTGTAATTCCAATTGAAAAAGATTTAGTTAGTGATATTGATCTTTCGATGTTTTATCACCAAGAGACCCTCGTTGAGATACTAGCCCTAAAAAATTATTTAATTTCTCGAAATATTAACAACCAAGAAGATTACATTGATTCATGGATCAGAATGGTTGCCACAAATCGCCTTACAGGTCATTCAAAGGGATTTTTTTCTGTTTATACACTCCCTCCCAATCAAGCTCTGTTACCTCAGAAGCAGATAAAAATTAATGAACAAAAGAACCAGGTACCGGTTTATCGCAACACAAAAAAGCTTATCATAAATAAATCAAGAGACCTTTTAAAAAACATAACTAAACAAAACATAGAACAGTTAAAAATAGTTGGTGAAAAAGCTTTATTCCTAACTACGGATGCAGACCAATTGATTGAAATAAAACTTGAAACTGTTCAATTAACAGTTACTTCACCACCTTTCCTTGATATTGTCCAATATGCCGATGATAACTGGCTACGCTGTTGGTTCAACGACATTAACGCAAATGATGTAAGTAAAAATATTACCATGTCGAAAACGATCGATCAATGGGTCGACAAGATGAAAGGAGTTTTTCAAAAACTATATCGGATTACCAAAAAGAACGGTTATGTTGCTTTTGAGGTTGGTGAGATTAGAAAAGGGAAGATAAGATTAGATGAATACGTAGTTGATATAGGTTATTCAGTTGGTTTTGATTGCGAGGGAATAATGATTAACGAACAAACATTTACAAAAACCTCAAATATTTGGGGTGTCTCCAATAATAAGTTTGGAACAAATTCTAATAGGATAGTAATATTTAGAAAGTAAGAGTATGAAAGTATCAAAAGAATTAAAAGGTCTGATTGCCCAAATGTTCAAACCTTTAAAAGGTTTATCTATGAGTTTGGTGATGGAAGGGCTATCAGGAAACAGAGTGTTACCCTTTAATCCTAATGATAATAAAGACAAAATATTACTCCAATCACTTCAAATAGTGGCAAAAAAAGCGGGACAAAAAGTTAAGGGCAGTTCCAAAAATTCAAATATAAGTTTAGTGTTATAGATTTTATCGT
>JASEGV010000111.1 GCA_030017895.1 Bacteroidota bacterium
CTTACGTCCAGCTAATGTATCTTTAAATTTAGCTGAGGCACCTAATGTAGAAGAGCCGGTTGCTATGATATTAATATCCGGATAATAATCGGAAGCAATTTTCAGTAACTGCGAAGGATTATCTAATCGATGAATTTCATCCAACACTATGCGTTTTTTTCTAAACTCTTCAAGAAAAGATTGTGGATCCTCCATCATTAGTCGAACCCGCGGTAATTCACAATCGAAATATTCTACATCGGGTAAGCTTTTACACAAATATGTTTTACCCGCGCGCCTAACTCCTGAGAGCCAGACAATAGAACGCTTCTTCCAGGCTTTTTTTATCCTGTTTATCCAAAAATTTCTGTGTACCATATGCAACTGAATATAGCATATAGTGCTACTAAACGCAAAACTACCAGCATTTAGTACACCTTAAAAAACCTGTGGACGAGATATAGACTTTGTTTTTCCTTCATAATTTGCTAAATTTACTGAAGTTACGCAAAAGAGTCATTCTGAACGAAGTGAAGAATCTGAAACCTCAAATTCAGGCTATTTTAAGATGTTTCGCTTCGCTCAACATGACAAAAAGTCAATTCTGCGTAACTTCAGTAAATTTACTAAACAAAATGAGCAAATCAAGACACATAGATAATGTTATACGAATCGTATCAAAGAGTTTTTAAAGTTATTAAACGAACACAAAAATAATAAAGGGTATTCAAATGAAACGTTCAAGATTTTTTAGTTTTATGATTTTAATATTATTCCTCATTTCTTCGCTTAGCTATTCGCAAGATAAGCGACCGATGGAAATTGATGACATTTTCAAAATCAAGCGAGTAACCGACCCGCAGCTATCCCCTGATGGAAAATGGATAGCTTACGTAATCACGGAAGTTGATAAAGCCGCAAACAAATCGAACAGTGATATTTATTTGATGCCATCGTCAGGCGGTGAAGTTCGCAAACTTACATCGAGTCCTGCTGCCGACAACAATCCGCGATGGTCGCCCGATGGAAAAACAATCGCATTCGTTTCAACACGCTCCGGCGATTCGCACATCTGGCTGATTGAAGTAACCGGCGGCGAAGCCCGGCAGTTCACTACAATTTCAACGGGCGCCTCGCAGCCCGTTTGGTCGCCCGACGGAAAAATGATTGCATTCGTCTCGACAGTCAATCCTGAATTTTCCGATAAACCATTTAAAGAAGCCGATGCGCTGAACAAAAAGAAAAATGAAGAAAAAGAAAAAAGCAAAGTAAAAGCGCGCCTTATTACCAAGCTATTGTATCGCCATTGGAATGCGTGGGTTGACGATAAACGCCAACACGTTTTTGTTGCCCCAATTGATGGCGGTGAACCGAAAAACTTAACTCCCGGCGACCGAGACGGTGTGCCAACCTCATCCACATTCGCAGCCGGTGATGAGTTGGCCTTTTCACCCGACGGAAAAGAAATTGCCTACACTGCAACTCCAACTGAGAACGAAGCTTGGAATACGAATCACGACATTTACACGGTTTCGATTGAAGGAACGAACCGCAAACAAATTACAACCAATCTTGCCGCCGATGGTTACCCGCGTTATTCGAAGGATGGAAAATACATAGGATATCGCGCTCAACGGATTCCCAGTTTCGAAGCCGATAAATGGGAACTGATGTTGTTCGACAGAAAAACAGGCAAACACGAAAGCTTAACAGAAAAATTCGATGCGTGGGTTTTAGATTTTGAATGGACTGACGACAGCAAGAAGATTTATTTCCCATCAGAAGAAAATGCAAATCAGAAAATTTTCTGCATCTCGCTCAAAGATAAAAAGATAACAAAAATTATTGAGGACGGAGTTAACAGCGATGTGAATATATCGGCAGATGGGAAGCTGATTTATTTTACCAAGCACACATTAGAGCGGCCGATTGAACTTTATTCAGCAACAAGCGATGGAAAAAATTCTAAAAAAATTACAACCACAAACGATGAGTTGTTTTCAAAAATATTATTCCACAAAGCAGAGAGTTTTACATACACCGGTGCTGGCGGGACAACAATACAATCGTGGTTAATCAAACCGCCAAGATTCGACTCGAATAAAAAATATCCTCTCATTTATCTTGTCCACGGTGGACCGCAAGGCGCTTGGGAAAATGGCTGGCATTATCGCTGGAATCCGCAAATTTGGGCTGCACAAGGATATGTCGTGATGTCGCCGAATCCGCGCGGCTCAACCGGTTTTGGTCAACAATTCTTGAATGAAATTTCAAACGACTGGGGCGGTAAAGTTTATGAAGATTTAATGAAAGGGGTTGAATATGCCGAAGAACTTCCTTACGTAGATGCTAACAAAATGGCATCGGCTGGCGCCTCGTACGGCGGTTATATGATGAACTGGTTCGCTACGCAAACCGGGAAATTTAAAACTCTTGTTACTCATGCAAGTATCTGGAATTTTTATTCGATGTACGGAACTACGGAAGAAGTTTGGTTCGACGAATGGGAACACGGCGGCACACCATGGGATGCACCTGAAGCTTACGATAAATTTTCGCCACATAAGCACGCAAAGAATTTGTTGAAGTATAAAACTCCGATGCTGATAGTTCACAACGAGCTTGATTATCGTGTGCCGGTAACTGAAGGAATGCAATTGTTCACAACTCTTCAACGGATGGGAATTGAATCGAAGTTCCTATACTTCCCTGACGAAGGACACGGAGTATTAAAACCGCAAAACAGCGAGTTGTGGCATAAGACGGTTTTTGAGTGGTTAGCAAAGTATTTGAAGCAGTAATATTTTTTTTCTCGCAAAGGCATGAAGATTGCATAGACCAAAAAACTATTGTCACTCTGAGCGACACCGACGAAAGTCGGTGGAGTCGAAGAGGAAAGATATAAGGCTACAAGAATGAAAACTGGCGGTGTTTACATCTTAGAATGTTCGGATAAATCTTACTATGTTGGAAGTACCTCAAATTTAGAACAGAGGATGGCACAACATAACTCTGCAATTTTCGGTGGATATACTACATCACGAAGACCAGTGAAGTTGATATGGTCTCAAGAATTTTGTGACATGCAGTATGCAATAGAAGCCGAGAGAAAAATCAAAAACAAAAAAATAGGATATTTAAAATGAAAAAATACAACCTACAACTCATATTAATTCTATTAATAATTTTTATTTCATCATTTTCCATCTCACAAGAGAAACGCACGTTCACTATTGATGATATGTTCAAGTTCACACGTGTTGGCGATCCGCAAATTTCTCCCGACGGGAAATGGATTGCTTATGTGGCTTCGGTTGTTGATAAAGAAAAGAATCGAAGCAACAGCGATATCTGGCTGATTCCATCTACAGGTGGTACACCTCGTCAGCTTACAGCAAGCGACAAACCAGACGACCGTCCACGCTGGTCGCCCGACGGAAAAACTATCGCATTCAATTCAACGCGCGATGGAAGTCCGCAAATTTATCTCATCGATGTTACCGGAGGTGAAGCCCGCAAAGTTACCTCTGTACCAAACGGAACTGCAAATCACATCTGGGCTCCGGATGGAAAGTCCCTGATATTCCAATCCAGTGTTTATCCCGATTGTTACACAGGTGATTGGACTAAAGATAAAGCCTGCAACGAAAAGAAAGCTGAAGAAAAATCAACAGGCAAAGTTAAAGCCCGCATCATCGATGAGTTGATGTATAAACATTGGAATACATGGACCGAAGAAACAAGAAATCACATCTTCATCACATCAACGGATGGAAAGGAAGTCAGGCAAATAACCAACGGAAAATTTACTGTCCCTCCAATTGCATTAAACGGCAGCGAAGATGTGCAAGTATCTCCCGACGGGAAAGAGATTGTTTTCGCAACTAATATGGAGAAGGATTTGGCTTGGAGTACGAATAATGATATTTTTGTAATCCCCACTGGAGGCGGAGAGCCCAAAAAGATTAGCGCGGGTTTGGGCGCTGATGTATCGCCACGCTATTCACCCAATGGAAATTACATCGCTTACCGGTCTCAAAAAACTCCGATGTTCGAAGCCGATTTATGGCGTATATTATTGTATAACAGAAAAACCGGTGAGACAACCATTCTTACAGATGAGACCAACTTCGATAATTGGGTTGATGATTTCATCTGGTCGCCTGATTCTAAAACAATTTATTTCACTGCTGAAGTAAAGGGGAACATTCCTATTTATTCAATGAATCTGAAAAGAGAAGTTAAAGAATTAGTAGGAGGTCCATATTGGCACGAGAATGTTCGTCTTTCTAAAGATGGAAAATTTTTTACTTTCACTCGCCGCGAAATTTCATACCCGAATGAAGTTTATACATTTTCGATAAAAGAGAATAAGGTTGTTCGGGTTACAGATGTGAACAACAAATTTTTAAGTGAAGTAAAACTTGCGAAAGGTGAAGAAGTTTGGTTCGATGGCGCTGCCGGAAAAGTGCAGGGCTGGATTGTAAAACCGTCCGACTTCAACCCAACGAAAAAATATCCGCTGCTTCTCATCATCCACGGTGGTCCGCAACAGATGTTTGGCAATGCGTACCGCAACGATTGGCAGGCATTTCCGGGTGCGGGCTTCGTTGTGATGTTTACAAATCCTGAAGGAAGCCCCGGTTATGGACAAAAATTTGTTGACGCTATCAGCAAGGACTGGGGGGGTAATTGTTATAAAAGCGTGATGAATGCAGTCGATTATGCCGTCGCACTCGGCTACATTGATGAAAAGAAAATCTCGGCTTACGGCGGGAGCTTTGGCGGTTATATGGTGAACTGGATTTTAGGTAATACCAACAGGTTCGCAGCTCTCATTTCACACGCCGGTGTTTACAATTTAGAAGCGATGCACGGCACCACCGAGGAACTCTGGTTCCCCGAATGGGAAATGGGCGGCACACCGTGGGAAAATCCTGAATTGTATCTAAAATGGTCGCCACATTTTTTAGTGAAGAATTTTAAAACGCCAACACTCATAACTCATGGCGAGTTAGATTTCCGTGTTCCGATTCAGCAAGGAATGGAGATGTTCACGGCGCTGCAGCGAAAAGGAGTTCCATCAAAATTCCTCTGGTTCCCCGACGAAGGACACTGGATAATGAAACCGCAAAATAATGAGTTGTGGTACAAAACAATGATCGATTGGTTGACTGAATGGGGAAAGTGAGATTATTGAATCAATGAATAAATGGATAAATTGCTAAATGAACTTTACAGAAAAAATTAGAAAAATTCAGCACAAACAAAACTCGTTGTTGTGTATCGGACTTGATACTGATATCAAGAAGATTCCGAAACATCTTCTGAAAGCTGGAAACCCTCTGCTTGAGTTCAACAAAATCGTGATTGACGCTACCAAAGATTTAGTCTGTGCATATAAGCTTAACCTGGCTTTTTACGAAGAGCATGGAGCCAAAGGTTGGGACACAATTGAAAAGACACTTGAGTTAATTCCCGAAGGCATCATTACAATCGCCGATGGCAAGCGTGGCGACATTGGCAACACAGCTGAAAAACAAGCATCAGCGCTACTTCATAAACTAAATTTTACATCTGCTACAATCAGCCCTTATATGGGTTTCGATGCAATCGAACCTTTCACAACATCGCAGCATAAAGGTGCATTCGTACTTTGTGTAACATCAAATTCAGGTGCAAAGGATTTTCAGCATTTGAAAATTTCGGGCAAACCGCTTTACGAACATGTCGCTATAAAATCAAAAAAGTGGAATGCCAATAACAATATCGGACTTGTTGTTGGGGCAACGCGAATATCCGAATTAAAAAAAATTCGGAATATTGTACCCGAAATGCCGTTCCTGATTCCGGGTGTCGGTGCACAAAAAGGCGATTTAGAACAATCTGTAAAATCCGGATGTACAAACGAGGGGGACTTAGCGATCATCAATATCGGCAGAAGTATCATTTACGTTTCGATGCAAAGAATATTCGATAAAAAAGTAAGAGAGTCGGCAGAATATTACTCTCACACGATTAATTATTATAGAAAGAAATATTATTCGATAGTTTAAGATTTTTAAATTATGATTTAACAAACCGGAGGCTTTATGGAATTAGAAGTAATTTCAGAGAAAACGTTGAGGCAAATTTGGAGAGGTCAGAGTTTTCACAAACTACCTCTGCTAACAAACAACGGAAAAGAAATCAAGGTTGTTTCGCCGGGCAAGAGTAATCCGGACGGAGGTCCCGATTTTTTAGATGCACAAATTTACATCGGAGGCACTCTCTACACAGGCGATGTTGAGCTCCATAAGAACATCGAAGATTGGAAGCAGCACACACACGAAACCGACCCCAAATATAACCGGTTAATTTTACACGTAGTACTTTTGAATGAAGATTCAAACAAATACTCAATTAAAACGAAAAGTAAGCGGGTGGTGCCAACTGTTTATCTTGAGTCGTACATCAGTTTGGACGAATTGCAAAACGAGTATTCTGATGAGTCAACCCGGTGTAGATTAAAATGCTTCGACATTAACGAAGGAATCAGCAGCGATATCATCCGCAATTGGCTTCAAAAATTATCAGTCGAACGTTTAGAGTACAAAGTCCGACGGATCGAAGAACGGCTCAAGGAATTAATCAGATTTGAAAAACTGAAAGAACCCGTGGCACGTTACGGAGAGATTCCTGTTGAAGTAAGTCCTGAAGAAATGCCAAACTTTGAACCTGAATACTCGGCAAACGATTTCACAAACATCCATCACTGGGAACAGGTGTTATATGAATACATAATGGAGGCATTGGGTTATTCAAAAAACCAAGTTGCGTTTTTAAAACTTGCACGACTCCTGCCACTAAACAAACTAAAACTAATCAATCAATCGCAAGAATCTGAAGAAAGGGTTTTTGCATACGAGGCACTGCTTTTCAGATATGCCGGACTGTTGCCTTCGATTAAAAAAGTTGAGGAAAAAGAAAGCAGAGCTTATGTAGCCAAACTAAAAAACAGGTTAACAAATTTGAATGTTAACTCTGAAGAAATGAATGAAGCCGAGTGGCAGTTTTTCCGTTTAAGGCCCGAAAATTTTCCAACCATCCGGATTGCTGGCGCTTCACGGATAATTGATAGAATTATTTCATCGGCACTTTTTAAATCGATAATAAAAATTACTTCCGACGAAAGTTTGTCGAACAATGAAAAGCTTAAACATATTGTTGTTTTACTCAAAATAGATGCTGATAATTTCTGGAAAACCCATTTTACACTCGATAAAAAATCAGAACAACAAATAAAAGTTCTGGTAGGAAAAGAAAGAGTCATCGAAATAATTATCAATGTAGTGATTCCGATTCTCCTTTTGTATGCTCGGATTTTCAAAAAGCGCGAAATCAGGCAAAACGCATTGAACATATTTGAATCAATTAAGGGCATCTCTAAAAATTAGTTTTGACGAAAATATTTATTTGCATTTGAAA
>JASEGV010000112.1 GCA_030017895.1 Bacteroidota bacterium
CAAGGGTGAAACTTAAAAGATTATATCCGTCAATTCATGGCTAACACAACACTAGATGGTAAAGTGTATCGTATTGTCGTTGAGGGATTGAATGGATTAGGATAGTTTTGAGATAAAGATATTTCACCTGGCAATGGGTTTATTTGTTGTATGTTAGTGATGATACCAACATTCCCGGTACGTCCAGTATGCTGAGCATATATACCGCCTAAGGTTGTCCAGAATACCTTGATGATACCACCATTGTTGTCAGCAGCCGATACATCGAAGTAAGCGTTCCATGGGTCTCGCATGTACAATACAGGCTCTTGCCAGATCATTCGACCAAATTGATTATAGCGCTTTGCAGTAGTAGGGCAGGCAATAACAAGTCCATGGTTCCCATCCGCGAATGCTTGGCCTCCGAAATTTATACCTTGAAATTGTCGCACCATAGCTACACCTGTACAATCAATATTAACAATGCTATCTCCATAAGTGACCATCATGTACACACCGCCATACCCATCAGGGACAAAATACCATCCTTTTTCCTTGCAACTATCTGGAATTTGGGGTGTTGATACCCAAACTGTATCCCCCCTTTTTCCCATTTTGTATTGTTTCTCGATTTCTGGATAGGACGTGAAATATACAATACTATCCCCCTCAGAAGTTATGGTGAAGAATATTTTTTCTCGTTGCGTAGTAATGATATTCCCGAATACGTCTACAGTTCTGGAGAAATTCCCACCAGCATAATAGTTTATATAAAGTCGCTCACCACCTTTCCTCATCGTATAGAGAGAATAATGGTCAGATTCAACAAAGCTTGAGTCGATGGCACGCTCCCACACAACTACCGCCCCGCTGTCGTACCGCGCTGCTCGCAGGTCGTGGCGATTCGGTGCACCGGGGTAATTAAACCCTCCATCAGTCAACGCAAGCAAGAATCCACCATGGTTATCACTTACAATTGCCCCATACTTCAATCCACTTTCTGGTCCTATGAGCTTCACACCACCATTTCCCCATCGAACAACTCCGTTACTGTCAATACGTTGAACGTAAATGGCGTTGTTAAACCAGCGACCACTTTGCGGATCTTGGAAACCTTCACGATGATCGTACCAAAAGAATATAACGCCGCCACCACCATCACTGACCCATCCGCCCCAATTGTGGCTGTATGGCGTTTGAAGAAATGTGATAAAGCTGCTATCGTTATAATGCACTTCATTTGGTGTTACCCATTGTTTAAGTCCATAAGGATCGAGCTTCTGTGCAAAGATGTAACTATCCAGTGCACCGAGGATGATCGAGCTTCCGTCGGTGAATGGCACAATACCAGGGAATAAACCAGGACAAACATATAAAGCACTATCAGTACTTGTAGATGTTGACCATTGTGAATACGAATTGAAATGAAATAAAAATAAGAGTGTTAATATTATTTTACCAGTTATACTCATTATTTATTAAAGTAACTTTCCAACTTAATCATTATAAATGTAAGCTCAATTTAGTAATAACGCGATTTTTTCGCAAAATATTTGTTCCAGTAACAGAATTGGTATTAATATACGAGAACACTTAGTCCGTCAACCGATGGACACATAGCAGTATTTGGACACTTTATTAAAGAGCCGTCATTAGCCAACCGTTATTGCAAGTCCACCAGTTAAACGATGGACGAAGCCTGCTCGCCGCAGGCAGGCAGTCTGATAATCTGAATTATTTTAGAAAAATCAGATTGTTTCCGTCGCTGTCTAAAAAGTAAAATATACTGTCTGTCTGAGCTTGTCGAAGGTTTGATTTTGCTCACTTTCACATTTCGACAAGCTCAATGTGACTGGATCTCGTACTTATTGGACAGCCCCATAGCAATGACAATCAAGCAACACGCTCTTACAATTTCGTTGAGGAACGGTTAAATTATTACTTACTGCCTTCTTTCCAATGCTCAGAATCAGTAGAAACCAGATACATGTTCAACTGACGTATCGCATTCTTGTACTTAACATTTATGCGAATATCGATTGCCTGGTTATTTACAGAGCCATCAGGATTTGTAACAACTTCCACTCCTTCGACTTTCCCAAACTCGAGCATTTTTGCCGGACCACCGGTATTGTGCATCAGGAATTTCTGTATTGCCGACTGAATCTGGTCACGACTTGACTGCTCGTTTGGAACGAATGTACGTCCGTTCAGATAATGTAGAACAACTTTAGCAATATACTCATCGCAGCGCTTTACTGTGTACTGGTCCATACCTTCATCGCCCAGACCGCTCGCTAAGTATAAAGTATCTACACCCCAGAATACAAGACCTTCATAGAAAGCTACTGGGATAAGAGCTTTATTGAACTTCATCTGCTGACCGCCGCGGATGTTCCACTTCATTTCTAACGGTGAGCCATCGGGCGTGGGTAATTTTATCTCGTGCGGTTTGTTCGCTTGTGCTATATGGATACCTTCCTTTATATCGCCTTTGTATATCTTACCGGCAAGAATTCCTGCGGGGTTAATATAAAAATCTCCTAGCTCTTTCTCGAACCGATTTGCACGACGAATTCTAAGCGGATTAGCAACCACAGAAATGTGTTGTTTTATCGGGTCTGTTGATTTCAATTCAGCTAAGTCGCCACCAACATCGAACAACTCTTGCGCTTCTTTTATTGACATATCCGGGAATCCGCAGAAGAGATGTGCCATACTGTGGTTTGCAAGTTCTCCATACTTAGCTAATTTTGCTTCGCTTCCGGGCCAATCAGGAATTACAAACATACCGATTAAGCTTTTCATATCGAAGTTTTCCCGGTTCGGAAATCTTGCAGCAAGACCCGTTTCAGGATCCATTATTGCATTGAAATCACGGTCGGCGTGCGCATTTACTATCGAGACATAAGCTACGGCTTCACCCGGGTTGAGGCGCGATTCATAGAAAAACGTGTCGAGTTCTCTGTATGTTTTTTCCAGCCCGCGTTGTTTTGCAAAAACTGCTGCCATGTTTTGTTGGAATACTTGAGAAACCATTTCACGTCTTTCTTTTACACGAGATCTCAGAGTTGCAAGGTCGGCAGCACCGGCGAGCATATCTTTAAGTACTTCTAACCGCTTAAGATAAACATATCCCGCGTTTACATCGGCTTTAGAGCGTGTTATCTTCAACGGTTTTGCAACAGATTCCTTAGAAGTTTGCATATTCTCCATCGGGAAATCTTTTGCAGAGGGTAGAATCTTAAGTGCAACTCCGTCGGGAAGCAATGACCCGGTTTTTGGAGCAAGTATAGCAGCGAGTTCATTCGTTTTTATAGCTACAGCAGTTGTTTCACGAACCTGAGTTTTATCTTTTTCATCTGGCATGGTTCTATCCTTTCATGATATTTATTTGTTCATATTTATTTAAAAGCTTTGAGTGCAAATTTCGCACCTTTACCGCCGGCTTTATAATCTAATTCTCCAACTTTTATTTCAAATGATTCAAGCGTTGGCAATTGAGGCTCGATGGGATTTTTTAATGCCCAGCGTGATATGAACGCCTTCTTGATTTCGAAAGCATAGTTATCTTTTATATCATCACCATGACATTCGATTGTACCGCTTGTTAGTATGTTCTTCCTGCCATCTTCGTTAGTTGCCATACCAAACGCTTCTACGATTGCATTGTTACTTGCATCACGGGTAATGTTTATTGTAGCAGCGAAAGTCGGTTCTCTGTATATGCCGCGTGAATCACCGGGCGTTTCGATTCGCACTCGTACTTCTTGAACATTAGGGATTGTAACCCCGTTTAGTTTTATTGCATAATCTTTTATCATTTTATTATCTCCTTTCCTTTACTTGCGTTTAAATTCAGGGACACTGAATGTTTTAGATTTTCCACCGCCTGACAGCGACATTTTACCGACTTTAAATTTTATCGTTTCGTACATATCGGTATCTTCGGGTGGTTGATGGAATTCCCAACTACTTATGTATGCTTCCTTCATCTCGATTGTGTATGTTTCTTTAAGCTCGGCATCCTGCAACACAATCGTTCCATCGATTATCTTTAATCGACCGTCTTCATTAGTGGCAAGTTTAAAAATTTCACTTGTCGGGGTGTTGCGTGCCCGCCTGTACAATTCTACTGTTGCGGCACAGGTCCGTCCATCATAATCTCCTCTTGGACCGACGGGTGTGTTGATATTCAGAGTCACACCTTCGACTTCGTCTATCTTGACCCCGCTGATCTTTACAGATTTTGGTTGTGGCATAGTTATTCTCCTTAAGAAATATTGTTTATAGTTTATTTATTAATTATTTAGTTAATCTCCACCGAGAGATTCTAATTTTACATCTTCGATCAATTTTTTCATCCGCTCAATTTCTGCCTCGAGGGTTTGGATTAAAGCTTCTTTGTTGTTCTGGAAGAGTTGAGCTACCTTTTGATCTTTTAAACGCTCCTGTAAATCCTCTAATGCAAGATACGAAAGCTGCTGGTCGAGTAAAACTCGTTCGCCCTCGGAAGATTTTGCTTTTACGGCAATGTTCTCAGCCCCGAAATCGTCCATTATCTGGGATGGGTCTTCGCCGTAGTTCATAGTTATAGATGCGGTTGATTCTTCGACCTTATCGGCTCCTAACTTGTCGAGCTTTTTAATTTCGAGGTCAACTTTAGGTTTGAAGTTGGCTGCAACCTCAGCAACCGAACCGCATTCTACGGGTGTGCAATCTTCACCGGCAGTCTCAGGATTAACCGAAGCGATTATTGTGGTGAAGTTACTGTTAAGTTCAGCAACTCCCGGTGCAGCATTTGTGGGAAGTATTCGTCGAGCTTTGTCGACATCTTGTGTTTTACCCATGGTTATTCCTTTATTTTTGTTGTTAGATAATTTTTTATTTGATACTTTCTTTCCAAATAATTTTTGTATCCATCTTTTAATCAATGACAACATCTAAGATAGAGTCCTTGTTAGTTATTAATATTTTCTCTGGGATATACATACCTCCTTTCTCTTGTCGGCGCTTCAGAATTTCAGTCGCCATTACACTTGCTAATTCCGTATCTATAAAAGTAGTGATTGAACGGGCTCCGAATTCTTTCTGATAACCGTTCTTTACAATAAGTTCTCTCGCTTCCGGCAGGAGTTCAATATTAACAGGATGACCGCCTGGTGATTTTGAAAACTCCTGACTGTACGAAGCCAATTTTTGGTCAACAACTCTATGTACATCTTCAGGTTTGAGGAATTTGAATACCACGACTTCGTCCATACGTTTAATAAATTCGGGTCCAAGGTGCCGTTTGAAATGGTCGAGTGCTTTCTGTGCCTGTTGGTTTTCATCAACATTGGCAACATCGATATCAACTCCGGTAAAACCGTAATTGGATGTTAGAATGAATACCGTGTTCGAAAAATTAATCGTATGTCCCTGACTATCAGTCAATCTCCCCTCATCAAAAACTTGTAGGAACAGGTTACACACTTTTTTATGTGCCTTATCAATTTCATCCAACAACACCATTGAATAGGGTCTGCGGCGAATGGCTTCCGTTAAAACGCCACCTTCTTCGTAACCTACTAATCCAGGATCGGCACCTACAAGCCGGCGGCTTGTGTGTTCGTCAGTATATTCAGACATATCCAAACGGACCAACTGTTTAGAGCTGGCATACAATTCAATTGCAATCTGTTTAGCAAGATAAGTTTTGCCAACACCCGAAGGACCGATAAATAAGAAGATTCCTCTTGGGCGGACAGAATCACGGAAAGGTAGCGACATCATACGTAAGCGTTTTGCAATTGTGCTGATTACCTCATCCTGACCAACAACATCTTTCTTGAGAATATCTTCAATACCTAACAATCGCGCAGATTCATCTTTAAAAATTTTATCAACAGGAATTCCTGTCTTCTCTCCTACTGCCACGGCAATATCTTCGTTTGTAATGATTGCATCGGGGCGTTCACCTAAAACATTCGCAAGCCGAACACGTGCTAATGTGTTATCGAGTACCTGAATTGCTTTAGCCGGGAATTGATTATCGCCGATATATCTGCCGGACAAACTAACAATCGTTTCGATCTGGTCGTCGGGAACTGTGGCTTGATGATGTTTCTGAAATTTCTCTCGCACTCCTTTTAATATAGTAACTGTTTCCTCGTGAGTCGGTTCGGGGACATTCACTCTTCCGAATCGACGGGTAAAGGCAGGATCCTTTTCTATGTGTTTTCGATACTCGGCATAAGTCGTTGCACCGATCAACCACAGTTCACCTCGCGCCAGAGCCGGCTTGATTAAATTTGCCGCATCGAGCGCACCCGATGTTTGTCCTGCGCCCATGAGAGTATGAATTTCATCAACAAATAGTATCGTGTTTCCTTTGTGTCCTGAGATTGCTTTGATAATCGCTTTCAATCTTTCTTCGAACTCACCGCGATAGTTTGCACCTGCTAATAACAATCCGACATCGAGAGATAAAATTTTCTTACCGTTGAGAACTGGTCCAGCTTCACCCGCTGCTATTTTAACTGCGAGTCCTTCAACGATATGAGTTTTACCAACACCGGCGTCTCCGATGAGTATGGGATTGTTTGTCATTTTTTGAGAAAGAATCGTTGTAATCTGGCGAATCTCACTCTGCCTGCCAATGACGGCTCCTAATTTACCGTCCGTCGCCTGCTTAACTAAATCGATGCAGAACTTGGAGAGGACATCTTCTTTTTCGGACTCACCGAGAGTTACAGTGGCAAGTTCTTTCTCGCCTTTTGTAAAATTCTTATACTCATAAGGAGTAATTGCACAATCCCAGATAACTTCGGTTAGCGGGTCGTTCTCGATTTCAACAACGGCAACCACTAAGTCTCTCCAGCTAACATCTTGGCTATCTTCCCTTTTTGCTTTTTCAAAACAGATCTTCATACGAGGTGAAGCTTCACGCGTGTCGCTGGTTGCAGACCTTGGTAAATCCTCCATCCTCTTTTTTATTACACCCTGAACATGAGCTTTAGAAATTTTTTGCGATTCTAAAAACTCAACAAAGCTTGCTTCGTTCACCTGAAGTTCTACCCATAAAATATGTTCAGGTTCCACCTTTTGGTGTCTAAGAACTTTTGCTTCTTCTTGAGCTTTCAGAAGATTAGACTTACACCTTTCATCAAATTTCATATACTTCCTCTTATTTTTATGCCATGTTTCATTTTATTCTAACGTAACAGTAACATTTTCTTAATTGAAGTGTAATTACCTGCATTCAATTTATAAAAATAAACGCCACTTGTCAAATTTATTGCATCAAATTCTACAGAT
>JASEGV010000113.1 GCA_030017895.1 Bacteroidota bacterium
AATCATAGTTATGGAGGTTCGAGTTTTAGTACCACTTTACGGCTGGCTTTTTCATACGCTTATAAAATGAATAGAACTTCAGTTGCATCAATGGGTAATGGAAATACTAATTCTCCCAGGTATCCAGCTGCATTCGGTCAGGGTGTTATTGCAGTCGGAGCAACAACGCATAACGATGTCCGTGCTAGTTTTTCAAACTACGGAAATCATATCGATGTGGGTGCACCAGGTTCATATATCGTGTCAACCTGGCGCAATAATAATTATGATACAATCTCAGGTACATCAATGGCAGCACCAGTTGTGTCGGGTATCGCTACGCTCTTGAAAGGATACAACCCCAACCTCTCCAACGACGACATCGAGAACATCATTCAACTATGTGCAGACAAGGTAACTGGTATGGCTGGTCAAAACTGGTCTCAGGAATACGGTTACGGCCGCGTAAATGCTAAAAAGGCGCTGGATTATTTGCGTGCACCGTATCAACTGACTCATGCACAGAGTACTGGTGGAAGCATCTCACAAACTGTAAATCATCAAGGTAATTTTTATGGTTTACCCGGTAACGCCCCAGATGGATATTATGTAGGAAAAAAACATGAAGTGAGAAAACTTGTTTACTTTTCTCCAAATATTGAAACTAAAATTTGGGGTAGAGGTGTTGCAACGGTTGGATATTCTAATACAGAATCTGGTTCGTCAAACTTTACAATGGGTTATTGCGAGATTGGGGCAGGGACTCTTACATCAAGCAGTGTTGAACTTCGCACTTGGGTTTATGAAATTTCACGCAGTGGAGGTAGTTACTATGGCTGGTATCCCTGCCGACCTGAAAATGTAAATTTTGCTTACACCATTCACCGCCATGTCTATCCCCTCTCTGTCTCCATCTCCGGTCCTAACACCGTTTATCATGCCGACCCGAAGGGCAGAGCTCCAAATTGTTATTCCTGGACTGCCAACATTTCCGGTGGTGCTCCCCCTTATATGTATACCTGGTACAAGAATGACGCTGGTGTCGGCACGAGTTCATCCTACTCCGAATGTTTTTCTTGGAACGGCTACAGCGGGGCATCGTATCAGTTCACGCTGAGAGTCAATGTGGTTGATGCTATATCACAAACTGCTACCGCGAGCTTGGTTGTAACCGCGTATAATTCTGGCGGTGGGCTTGAACCGATTGCACAATATATTCAAGTTCTTCCCGAGGAATTCAACATCACACAAAATCATCCAAATCCATTTAATCCTGTAACAACCATCAGGTATGAGCTGCCTGAAGTCAGTAATGTAGTTTTGAAAATATTTGATATACTCGGAAAAGAAGTCGCTACATTAGTCAATGGAGTGCAAGATGCCGGATATAAAGAGATAGTATTCGATGCTAGCAGGTTAACGAGTGGAGTGTATTTGTATAAACTTCAAGCTGGCTCATACACAAATGTAAAAAAGATGGTCCTTATGCGATGACGATGCGTGCAGTAATTTAGTAGATCGTTATTAAGCCCCGGATTTTTTTGTCTCGGGGCTTTTTGTTAAATCCTATCCAACAACTTCTTCAATTCTTTTCTTGCGTTCGAAAGAATTAAACTTTCATCAATCCGTGCAAATTCTTTTTTCCGATAAACCCATTTCCCGTCTATCATAACAGAATCTACATTTGTCGGTTCGGCTGAATATACAATTGTTGTGTAAAAATTATCAGCTTCCTCCTGGATCAGCAGGTTCCATAAATTGTTCAAGTCGAGGAGAACTATATCGGCTTTCTTACCAACTTCAATACTTCCAATCTCGTTGTCGAGTCCTAATGCTTTTGCCCCGCCAATTGTGGCCATTTCAAAAATTGTTTTTGCCGGCATTGAAGTTGGTCCGTGGACTGGCTTTTGTATCAATCCTGCCAGCCGCATTTCTTGAAACATATTCAAATTGTTGTTACACGGTGCGCCATCGGCGGCAAGCGATACCGTTATCCCTTCCGAAATGTAACGTGGTATATTTGCAATTCCGGAACCCAATTTTAAATTCGAACTCGGACAGTGTGCAACACTTGTTCTGGTCTGCTTCATCAATTGAATTTCGTTTTCATTTAGATGTATGCAGTGAGCCAGCACGGTTTTACTGGAAAGAACTTTTAGGTGATTTAAAAATTCGACATTATCCATTTTACATCTTTCGCGGACAGCATTCACCTCGCCGTAGTTTTCGGATGCGTGTGTATGATAAAGCATACCGTCGAATTGTTTTGTAATTTCGAATGCTTCCTTCATTAATTCATCAGTGCAGGAAAGTACAAATCGTGGGGCGGGCGCATATTTCACACACTCATTAAACGAGTTATGCCACTTTTCAGCAAGTGCGATTGTAGATGAGATAGAATCTTTTGTTGGTTCTTTTAATTTCGAGAACGCTCCGTTTATATCCATCATCGCTTTGCCTGTAAATGCGCGAAAGCCCGTTTCCCCGATTGCACGAATAACTTCCTCGTGATGATTCACACTTCCCATATCTAAAATTGTTGTAGTGCCGCTTCGAATTAACTCAGCAATCCCAATCATCGCAGATGCGTACATTGATTCAGCGTTGTGGGCAGCTTCGAATGGAAAGATTCTTTTTTGCAGCCAATCTAAAAGAAGTAAGTTTTCAGCCATTCCGCGGAATAATGTTTGGCAGAGATGAATATGCGTTTGCACAAATCCGGGAATTGCTATACAGTGTGAAGCATCTATTGTATCGTAGTTGGATTTTTTGAGTTCATCAATTTCCTTCCCCGTAATAATTTTTGTAATGCTATTTCCTTCAATAAGAATAGCGGCGCTCGTTAATAGTTCCGGCTGTGAATTCGTTAGTATTTTATCTACAATTATTACAGTAGGCATTTGATTTCAAGATTAATATAATTTGTGAGAAAAACAAAGAGAGTAGCAGAGTATAAATTTGTACGCCTGAAGGGACTTGAACCCCTAACCCTCTGCTCCGAAGGCAGATGCTCTATCCAATTGAGCTACAGGCGCGTTCTAATTGTTAACTTGTCCGCCGAAGTCATTCAAAAATCTTGAGAGATAATCAACAATTTTATCTACAGCAAAATCAACACTTTTTACCACTGAAAAATAGAACGCTTCTCAGGTATATTCGAGGCACTCTCACACGCCCTTGCAAACCCAAGAAGCATTATACTTTTGTTAAGAGAGTTTTGAATATTTTAATTGCATCGGAAATATACAACGGCAGTTTGCAAAAGTCAAGTCAACTTGTTTGAAGGCGTAACAACACCAATTTCAATTATATCGAAATTTGCCTGTTCCTCGCCTACCGGCTCAAACATTATAGGTGAGGGCTCACGCTGTCCAAGATAATTTTTTCCGAGCCAGATGAGCATCGAATTACTACCTTTCTTGCATGACTTAAATTGTAAACGTCTTAAGGACGTTTTTGCGGTTTCACGTCCCCTTTTAATCTGCTCCATAAATCGACGTGAAAGTGTATCCACAGAACAGCCCACCACCGCAGCGATTTCTTCCAACGTGCAAAATATCGCTGCAAGGTCTTGAACGAGCTTCGCATCTATTTTTGCCAGCGGACGTCCTTTGGTTTTTACTATTTCATTTTTCATAGTTTTCCTCAAACACTCGGGTTGCTTTGCTTCCAGATTTGAGCTGCTTTTCTTCTGAAAGAAATTTCTTCAAGATTATTTTTTGACTGAAAATTAAAAGCATCTAATCTCTCTTGCTCATTAAGAAAAGGAAATAAATCTGCCGACCTGATAAAATCAGCCCCCCCATCAATTTGACTTTGAAAATCATTCAGGATGCTCTCCTCGACTTCATAATCTTTTAACTCTGTTTCATATTCCTTGAGCTTTGGAAAATGTTCTTGCTCAATTTTTGTTACTGCATTTAACAAAGGGAACTCCTCCGGGTTTGTTAGATACTTATTGCTTCGGTTAACCTTGTCGATATTTGAGGTTGCTTCCGCTTGCGTTAAATTTTGAAGCTGCTCACGTGTATATAAGTCAAACTTAGTTTTCACAACGTCAATCAAGTTACTTGCATAGTCAATGTCATCCAATTCAAATGCTTGCCGTATCTCTTGCAAGATACCGGCATCGGAGGGATTAAGACTTAAGAATAGCAAAGCATTAGTTTTCTGTTTTATACCAACCTCCCGATATACGGATATATTGGATAACCTATCAGGATACTTCAAGCCGTAGTATTCCTTTTGTGCTTTGGTTTTATCCGACTTAATAATTGATTTGATATTAGATATTTTTTCCCGGTATTCTTTTAAAATTTTTTCCTTTGCTTTTTCTTTTTCAGCTTCCAATCCTTCAGGAGTGAAAAAAGGAAATTTTTTCCTTATATTTTCAGGCAGCTGAAACAAGCTCTGATTATAATTATTTCTAACGTCTAAAAGTAATTTTAGATTTTTCATTGTGTTATTCCTTTTATTATTGTTGAATGTTTTTTTATTGATTTTTTGAACTCTATCTCTCGATAGATTTTATAAATAAATTTTATGTCTTCATCGCTTATCATATTATCAAGCACACCTTCATATAATTCCTCAGGCATCTCTTCACTGCTAAAGTCCGAGAGGATTGACAGCAACCAGCGGTTGTAGTATTTTAGGAACAGCTTCATTTCTTTTAAATCCATTTTCATTTCATCACCTCGTTAAAATCTTGTTTCCAATTCGACCATCTTTTGAGAATCAAGGAAATATTTTAAAGCAATATCACCCCGAACACCTGTCCGATTTTTAACTACTCGCAAGGTTAAGCTCCTTTCAGATTTTATCATTTCTTTTTCATCTTGCTGCTCACCGTAAAGCAATATGCCCTGAGAGCAATCGTGTCCAAGTCCACTCGAACCATAGAGAGAGTTCAAGCCCGGCTTGTTTGAGGTTATCTCGTTCCTGTTCAAGCTTGATGCTACGATTAAGACAAAATTATATTTCAAAGCTATTTGCCTCAATTGTTCCGAAACTTTTTTGATTGATAGGAATTCATCGCTTGACGTCTTAGACCGTTCACCATATACCTGAAGATAATCTACGATAACCAACGAAGCACCGTTCACCGCTGCAAGCTCCACCTCGTTAATTAAATTCGAGAGAGTCCGTTTATAATCGAAATGAAACTCAATCGGTAACTGCTGAAGCTGTGCAATTGCAGCAGCAGCATATTCTTGACCGCATCGAAGTTTATCAATATCGGTTTCCGTTAAAATTCCACAGCACCTCTCGAATATTTCCGATTCAGCCATTTCGCTTTCGATGAAATGGATTTTATAATTTTGCATTGCAGCAGATATAGCAATCTGAAGCAAGAGAGAAGTTTTTCCCGAACCGGGAACACCACCGACTAAAACAAACGAACCCGGAGAGAATCCACCTGAAAGCATTCTCGTTAATGTCGGGAACGGAGTTTTTATTCGTTTGATTCCGGCTTGATTAACTTCAAGATATTTCTCAAAATCGTTAAGCATCGTATCTTTAGGTTTTCGAGTGTGTGAATTAAACAACTGAGAAATTTCAAGATTGATTCTCTGCATTTCGGATTGTTCATCGAATACGTCCTCTGTCTTTTTCAGTTTGAAATTGTTTATTTTCTCTTTTATGACTAACTCCGTCAACTTCCGCACAAATAAACCAAGATTCCGGCTGCTGCACTCCAACGAACTGATTTCAGCAAGCCCGCAAACATCCTGATTCGATAAGTTCCCGACCGTCTTGATTGAAATTAAATCGAATCGACCGCCTTCGGAATTGATAAGAAGCATCGCTTCAAATATCTTTTTATGCAATTCGTTTGAAAAGTATTCCGTTAAAATGTTTCTTTTGTATTTAACAAACGAACCGTTTGAATTGATTAACGAAGACAAGAGCAACGCCTCGACTTCCTGCCGACCATTTATAAAAATCATTCGAGCACCTTAGACTTACTTTCTGAAAGCTGTTTGTTATTAAGAGAAGCATAATATTTTTGAGCTTCTGTTAATAAGCTGTTTTCGTTTTTATTATTATTATCATTATTGATTGTATGTATCTTGTGCTGCACTCTGTGCTGTATCTGTTGATAAAAATCATAATTATTTATTGAAATAATGGTTGTAACATTCGTTTTTCTGTGTTGTATCATTTGCCTGTTTTGAAGTGTGTTTAAAAATTTGATAATTGTTCTCTCATTCCATTTCCACCGCTTGCATAATGTCCGAATCGAGTAACAAAGCTCACCACGTTTCAAACGGATTTCCACGCCACGAATAAAAAAAATATTAGGTTTATGAGCTGCTAAAATTAGCAAGTCTAAAAACGCTGCCATCTTTGTAAATCTCTCACAAAAATAAAACTCATTTTCGGTTATTTTTCGATGGACGGAAATCCAGCCTTCAGCCACAAGCCACCTCAAACAATGATTGTTGACTGCTAAGCTGCTGCTCAAAACGGATTGCAGCCTGAAGACCCCAAAGCTGTAACGGAAGGAAAATTTGTGCTTCATAATCGGTTGACTTGAAAGCCGATTTTTTACCGAACTTTAATAAAAAATCTTTAGAAGTTTTTAACGACTGCACCCTACCGCTTGAATCGGTATAAGCAATTTCTAACCACCTCAAGCCCGGAATCTCCAGCACCATTTCATTGATTGCTAACGAACCGCTTGACCGATGCAAATGTCGCTTTTCAGTCCTAAAACAAAAAAATGTTTGATTTGCAGAATTATAAGAACCGATAATTTTTGAACAAAATCCGTCCGAGAGTATCACGTTTGATATTCCCAGCTTATTTGTTGGCTTAAAAGTGAGAAATTTCATAAAAACCTTTCATAAAATAAAGAAGCCAAAGGGATGAACGGATAAGTTCACCTTTGGCTCTTTAAAATTCTTTAGGTTAATATTTTTATATCCGTTCACGGATACAATTTAATATGTAACCACGTGGTAACTACGTGGAAATATTATTCATATTTTTTTTTATTCCGTGTAAATCTCCCTTCAATTGCCTTTGCTGTTAAGGGCGGTTCCAAAAATTGACTTATTGAATACTTTTTTTTGTA
>JASEGV010000114.1 GCA_030017895.1 Bacteroidota bacterium
TACGCTGTTTCTATCTATCATTTTTACCCACTCACTTCCACGATGAGCCTTAGTTTATTATTCTGTGCATTCTGAGCAAATCGCTTCGAGCTTGACGGATGTAACACCATTGCTTGAAGATTTGGTTTACAAAGGTACGGTTGATTGTGTTGAAAAATTCATTCATAACATATTTGATAATCATATCTTCATGCGAACTATAAAATATAACTGATGAACACAGCATTATTTCAAAATTATAAAGGATATAATTATATGATTACGGAGGCAATTCTGTTTTGTATAAGTCTATATCTCCTGAATGGATGTAGTAGCACTACCAGTATTACCACAACCCGTCCAGCAGGAATTTTACTCGATAACAGAGTTATGGTTGCGGTTGGGGAAATACAGGGCGATCAATCGCATGAATTTTGTGAAGAGCTGAAGCAATATTTAGCTGAATACTTTCCTGCCATATACGTACCACCGGCAAAGTTAGAAGATCATAATTCTCTTGTAATGATTTTCGGTACCTACAGTTCTGAAACTACCGAGAAAGTTGTCAGCGAAGGATTTGGCGACAAAGAAACGAAATACAAAAGTAAAACGTGGACGTCGAGATTTCGTTATTATATTACAGATGTTCGAACAGATAATCGTATTTCATCGGGTGACGTTATATATGAAGAAAATGAGAAATCTGAATACAAAGAGAAGTCACTCCTTGGAGGGCTTTTTGAGAGTGTCGGATCTTCAATCATGGAATCGATATTGAAAGAAGGAAAAAAAAGACAGAGGTTGCTGATTAGTAAACTTATATTCGAACTGCAGCCGCATGTTGATAAAATCGAGGTGGAGCTCATGAAAGATTCCGATCTGCCTGAGTTGGAAGCTGGAAATGTTGCTGCAAGAGAACGTCGATGGGAAGATGCGATTTCAAGTTTCATGTTAACTATCGAACGCCATCCCAACCATAAGAATATTCACAAAGATTACTACAACCTTGGTGTCGCCTATGAATACACTTTTCGTTTTGAGTACGCACTTTTGTATTTAGGAAAGGCATCAGAGATGAGTGTGAACCCAATATATCAAAAAGAATTAGAGTCGTGTGAACGATTCCAACAGGAGTACTGGTGGCATGAAGAATATCCAAAGCGACGTATGTAGAAGGAAAAATGCGAAGGCGTACAATGTACTTGTACAAATAGTGGCGACGCTTATGAATGAAAAACGAGAAGCGGAAATACACAATTTCGAATTTCGAACTTCGGATTTCGGACTTTCAAGCGGTGTATATTTTTATCGACTCGTGGTGAGTTCAACCGAACCTTTGCAAGCGGGCTCGTTTCCACAAACTAGAAAACTATTATTGTTGAGATGATATTGAGGCGAAGTCATTCATTTAGAAAAATGAAAATAATTAAATATCGGTGTTATACCGATAAAAATTAAATCACTAAATCCAAAATATTAAATTAAAGGAGTGCTACAATGAAAAACATTATGTTTATTTTGATTGCAGCGATAGTGCTGCATAGCGGAATTTTAATCAGCCAAACCGAAGAACCTTCAGTCGGTCAATTTATGTTTGGCGTTAAACCTGAATTTTTAGGGATCTCAGGTGGAACGTTTGGTTACAAAACTGCTAACGATTTCCAAATATACTTCGGTTTAGATTATACACGTCTTGGGATGTCGGTAGATTTAACAGAGACTCGATGGGATTATAATATCTATCGGTTAGAGGATACACATGAAAAATCAGAGGCCTCAATAAGTATGTACAACCCTCTCTTTGGAGTGAAGTATTGCATAGTCAGAAAGAATGACCTTAAAGGCTACTTAATGGCTGAAATATCAAAACCTATTATTACTGTTGACCAGAAAGAGGAAGTCGGAATAGAAGACTTTACAAATAAACTGAGCATGTGGGGATTCAAATCAGGTTTCAGAACAGAGTATTTTTTTAGTAATAATTTTAGTTTAGGTGGCGAATTCGGTCTCCGCGTTTTACTTTTAAATTTTGAGGATAAGCAAACAGAAGATGTAAAGGTATATGATCCAACAATAGGAGATTATAGAACTGTTACAGAAAAACAAATCCTCGATCTTACCCTAAATTTAAGTTATACATATTCAGCAATTTCTTTGAATTTTTATTTCTAACGCTTAGTAGCTGGAGACTATGTATCAACGAAGAAATATTTATTGTTGAAATTTGGAATCGTTATCATTGTTCAATTTACAGGCTGTCGGAAATAACCGGCAGCCTTTTTTATTTCTAAAATTATTACTAAACTTATAATAATGAAATCTAAAATAGTCAAAATAACCGGCATTTCGATAGCTGTACTAATTTCCGTCTTCTTCATTCTCGCTATTCCTGAACCGACACCGGTAATTCCTGCAGCCGAACCAACATCAATTGCTAAACCGTTCGCTTGGAATCAGGATGTTTTTTGGGATTCACTCGAATCGGAATTCTTCGCGGCTATGAAGGCTGGATGCGTAATTATTATGTATCGCGCCGACTATAACCTCTTCCTGCTCGAAAAATTAATCGAACAAATCGAGACGAGGCAAATCGAGCCTGAAGCAACGGAACTTCGACAGATTGAAAATCAAATTTTTATTTTAGGACCGCTTGTAGCCGAATGTGATGGAAAAGTGCCAAGATATTTACATCTAATTGCGAGAATGAGGACCGCGTTGAAACGGCAGTCGGAAAAATGGGATATTAATGACCGGTTAACAAGAGAAACACTCTATCGTTTGCTGTACGGAGGACGCGCTGCCGCGGAAGAAGTAATATTACAAATACACGCAATTAGACGACCGCCCGCTCTGCAAATAGATAATGACGAACACTCGTCAACTCCCGCATCAAACTTTCTTGGAGTCAAAATTCACAGCGGCGATATATTTGTATCGCGCGGGGGCGCTCCCACTTCCGCTCTAATTGCACGCGGTAACGATTTCCCCGGGAATTTTTCACATATCGCACTCGCGTTTGTAGATTCATCCACAAAGTCGTTGAAGATAATCGAGTCGCACATCGAGCGTGGTGTAGAGATTTCTACACCCGAAGATTATTTTCAAGATAAAAAACTACGCATCATGGTTCTGCGTTTACGGTCCAACTTGCCCTCGCTTGTTGAAGATCCTCTTCTTCCTCATCGCGCTGCGGCTGCAATGTTGAACCGTGTTAAATCCGAACACATTCCATATGATTTCTCAATGGATTATAACGACACGACTAAAATATTTTGCTCGGAAGTCGCATCGACAGCTTACCGGAAATTTGGCATTAACCTTTGGCTTGGACTTTCGCATATTTCAGCTCCGGGTTTGCGACGTTGGCTTGCTGATTTTGGTGTGCGTCATTTTGAAACACAAGAGCCATCCGATTTAGAGTACGACCCACAGCTTTGTGTCGTAGCAGAGTGGCGCGACCCGGAAACTCTTTTTAAAGATCACATTGACAACGCGGCTACAGAGGCAATGCTCGAGATGGCAGAAAGAGGTTTCGTACTGGATTATAAGTGGTACATGCTTCCTGCTGCGAGAATATTAAAAGCCTATTGCTGGACATTAAACCTTTTCCACAAAGAAGGTCAAATACCGGAAGGCATGTCCGCCGCATCGGCGTTGAAACACGAATTCTATGCTGCCTTGCATGCTAAAGTAGTTGACGACGTTCAAAGGCAAGTAAATATATATCACCGTTATCGCCGTATTAATCCTCCGTCCTGGGAATTATTACGTATGGCACGCACATCATTGCAAACACAAATTAGTTATTAATAATTCATGTTACGAAAAATAGTTTTCAGGGTAAAAATTCGAAAATCTAAATCCGAATTTCGAAACAAACCCGAATTTCTAAAATCTAAAACCGTTTCTAAAGCACCGATTTTCATAATTTTGAGCATTCGAATTTTGGATTTGTTTAGTACTTCAATATTCGTGCTTAGGATTTTTCGCAACAAATCATGACTGTGCGTACCATCAGTTAGTAAGTTGTAGAATTACAATTATTTTCTTTTATTACCAAGGAAGGTATCATACTTATTTTGATAGAAAATGAAAGCCAACATAAACGGAACAAATATTAGTTACACAATATCCGGAAATAGCGACGGATTACCGGTTGTATTCATTCATGGTTTTCCTTTCAACAGTTCTATGTGGACTCCTCAGATAAAATCAATTTCCGTAAAATACCGTGCGATTACTTTCGATGTAAGAGGTCACGGCGAAAGTGATTACGACGACGGGCAATTCTTGATTGAATTTTTTGTTGATGATTTAATCGGACTGCTCGATTATTTAAAAATTGAGAAAACTGTTTTAGTAGGACTTTCGATGGGCGGCTATATCGCACTTCGAGCAATTGAACGAAATCCGGAGAGGGTTGCCGCATTGGTTTTGTGCGATACAAAATCTGCCGCTGACACGAACGAGGTAAAAATTCGAAGAGCGCGGCAGATACAAATTGTGAAGAGTGTGGGCATTGCCCGTTTTGCAGAGGATTTTTTAAAATCTATTTTTTCGGAAGAAACTTTTATCCGACTTCTGAACATCGTTGATATGATTAGGAACATTGTTTTGAAAACTTCGCCACTCTCTGTTGCTTCGACGTTAATTGCACTTGCGGCTCGAACCGATACTACTCAAGCTTTACCGGATATAAAAGTTCCAACATTAATAATGGTAGGCGAGAAAGATACACTCACAACACCCGCCGATGCTTTGGAGATGAAAAATCGGATACCGAATTCGGAGATGCACATAATTCCCAATGCCGCACACATGAGCAATTTAGAGAACACAGCTGCATTCAATAAGCACCTTTTTAATTTTTTGCAGAAGATTTTTAAATAAATTTAAAGGAAAAGGAAAATGCAAATTGACCATTTTGTTTTAACCGTAAACGACATCGAAGAAACTATTAAGTTCTACAAAAGCGTAGTCGGCGCGGATGTCCTCGATTACGAAGCTTGGAAATCCGGGGGGGCAAAATACCCGGCGCTTCTTTTCACGCTCCAAAAAATTATTCTTCATACACCAGCCACAAAAGCCGATATTAACGCTGCAAACCCTCAAACCGGCAGCGCTGATTTTTGTTTCCACTGGGACGGAAATATTTCCGCCGCAGTCGAACATCTGGCGCAACATGGAGTATCCGTCGAGCTTGGACCTGTCGAGAGAATCGGAACTCACGGAAAAGGTAAGAGCGTTTTCTTCAGAGACCCGGAAGGGAATTTACTTGAGTTTATAAGTTATTTGCCATAAGTTTGAAATATCAAAATAGTTTTTTATCTTGTAATCGAAACTAACAATCCCAAAAATAAAAAGGAGAAACACAAAATGAAACATCATTTAATTTTCCTTACACTTATTTTTATTTTGTTTAACTATACATTTAGTCAAACAAAATGTTACCCTTGGAAAGAATTAGACAAATCCGGGTTTACATTCACTGAAATAGAGTCCGTTTATACAGAGGCGGTCAATGCAGATACGACAATGCTTACAGCTTTTCAGGGTAGAGAGGACGAATTGCATAAGGCTTGGATGAGACTATTGCAGGATATATCTGCTTTTCTAAGCAAGAATAATTTTAAATGGGGAACAGCAACAAACTGTTGGAATCGATTCTACTTCGACAAAGATGGAACAATTGATCACTATTTTTATAAGATTGATGATTTTGATAAAACAGAAGAATTTGAAAAACTAATGAATGAGTTTATTAAAAATTATAAATTTCCACTAACGGCAGAAATGAAATTTAAACAATGCGGTTATGCGAGATTTCAAGATAAAAAGGAGAATAATGAGTAACCAAATTAATAACTTTCAGCGGCTTCGTCGGACGAGAATGAATCCAGTTATCCGCTCGATGGTGCGCGAAACCGAGCTTTCTAAAAACGATTTTATATATCCACTGTTTGCAGTTCCGGGGAATAAATTTAAGAAAGAAGTATCATCGATGCCCGGTGTCTATCAATTGTCAGTTGATGAAATCGTGCGCGAGTGCGTTGAAGTAAAAACGCTCGGAATACCTGCGGTCATTCTTTTCGGCATCCCCGAGAAGAAAGATGAAATCGGCAGCGGCGCCTACGACCCGAACGGAATAATCCAGCAGGCAGTTCGTGCAATAAAAAAGGAAGTCCCTGAGCTTTATGTTATTACCGATGTATGTCTATGTGAATACACCTCGCACGGACACTGCGGAATAGTTAAGGGAGATGAAATAGTAAACGATGCATCAAGACAACTGCTCGCTCAAGAAGCGCTTACTCACGCACAAGCCGGCGCGGATATGGTTGCACCATCGGATATGTTCGACGGTCGTGTAAATGCGATTAGAGAAATGTTAGATAAAAATAATTTCCTCAATCTACCGATAATGTCGTACGCTGCAAAGTATGCATCGGGGTTTTACGGACCTTTCCGTGAGGCAGCCGAAAGCACGCCGCAATTCGGTGATAGGCGTTCGCACCAGATGGATCCTGCAAACTCTGACGAAGCGTTACGCGAAGTTGAAGCCGATATCGAGGAAGGCGCTGATATAGTTATGGTAAAACCTGCACTTCCCTATCTCGATATAATCAGAAGAGTGAAAGACACATTCAACATACCTATTGCTGCCTACAATGTTAGCGGTGAATACTCGATGATCAAAGCCGCGGGAAAGATGGGCTGGATCGACGAAGAAAGAGTGATGCTGGAAGTATTAACAGGAATCAAACGCGCGGGCGCCGATATGATTTTAACTTATTTTGCCAAGGATGCTGCGAAGCTCCTTTAAATAAATTCTTAGTGTTTCTAAGTGCGCTAAGTGTTTCGGTGGTAAAATATAACGACCTACACGACGCAAAGGACTCATATAATTACTAAGGGCAGTTCCAAAAATTCAAATATAAGTTTAGTGTTATAGATTTTATCGTCG
>JASEGV010000115.1 GCA_030017895.1 Bacteroidota bacterium
CGCTGGCAATATATGCATTATTTTTTTAATAAGCTAATAATCGTTAAAAAATCGCTGTAATTGCCCAGCGAAAATGTCAGGGTATAACGCTCATATTGGTAGATGATGTAATTACCACCGGTGCTACGATAGAAGCTGTGGGA
The DNA here is from genome assembly GCA_030017895.1 of Bacteroidota bacterium. Classification (NCBI taxonomy): domain Bacteria; kingdom Pseudomonadati; phylum Bacteroidota; species Bacteroidota bacterium. The sequence goes on from JASEGV010000115.1 coordinate 144, forward strand.
AGAGTTCTGAAATCAGCCGGTGCCAAGAATGTATTTACAGCATCAGCCGGTTTAGCGAAGGGATTGGAATAAAATAAGAGCCGATTCCTTAACCGGAAATCGGCTCGATTTGATCATTTATCCAATAATCCATTAATCCAGGTGTTTTTTAATGCACTAGTAGCATCTTCTTAACTTGCATGAATGTTTTATTATTTCGAGTACTTACCGCTTGAAGTTGGTAAAAATAAACACCGCTTGAAATAGGGTTGCCGGAATTATTTCTTGAATTCCATTCAACTATTTTAATCCCTGCATTTTCAGTTTCATCAACTAGAGTTCGAACTTCCTGTCCCAAAATATTATAAATTTTTAATACCACTCTACTTGCTTCAGGTAATTGATACCTGATCGTAGTTGTTGGATTAAAAGGATTGGGGTAGTTTTGTGATAAAGCAAAAGTTTCTGGAATATTACCGAGTTCTTCCGCAACATTTGTGATTGATGTTGTGATGACTTCAATATCATCGAAATAAATTCCATCAGCTTCGAGGGTATCGTCGGTGGTTAAACGGAACCTTATATGGATCGAATCATTTCCAGGTCCAAAATATATCGGGTTTATCTCAACTGAATCCATCCCGCTAAGCGCACCACCAGGCGGTCGGTTAATTGTTATATATGTTTGTAATTTATTCCATTCAGTTTTATTATCCGATATCTCAACGTAACAGGTATCACCTTTATGGAGCACTTGTTGCCGCCACCACTTAACTTTTCCACCTTTGTAATTTGTTAAGTTTATCGACTCGAGGAGTGTTAAGGTATCCCTGAAATTTTTCGGATATCTCCCAAATCCATCAGTGATTGAATATTTGCCCGATTTTTTAACAGAATCTGATAACGTCCATCGTTTTCCCATATCCCATTTTGCTGTACCTTCTTCAAAATCATCAATCAATTCTCTTCCAATTAAGAAAGATAAATACCCTGATTCGGGATACCGCTGTAAATTAATATTGCTTGTCGAATCCCGTGCCGTGAAATAATATTCGATATTTTGTCCACCTATTGCGGGCGATTTTAAAGAGAAAGTGTCGGAAAAAGTAGATTCACTCCAATATCTCAGGTTTGCCCGTGATTCATTTTCATCACCTGATTTTTTAAAATAAATGAAAATGCTATCGTTGTTAACTGCTATGTTATCGGTTACATTGATATTAACTTTATACGGTCCAGCTAATTTTAAAGAATTCGGAATCAGTTTTTGTATTGATATCTCAGGTGGAACGAAATCAGGACCTACATAATAACTATGGATCTCATAAGGCAAGTAACCCCTGTTAGTTTTTACAAGCACAAAATAATTAACGGTACTATAAAAAGGAACATTAGGAATTGTTCCGCTGTAGTTTCCGGATAATTCTTTTATCATCTCATTTGTTTTATACGGATAGGCACCATCGTAATCCCAAAAAAGAGTAACTTTTTCGATGGAATCAGTGGTCGAAATTGTTGTGGTTAAATATCTTACTAATGTACTATCTTCTGTGTCGGAAAGTTTTGTTACAGTTACGCTTCCAAAGAACCAGTTAAAAATCCGTTTAATGATTTCTGTTCTAGCGGCTGCCTGGGTGATTCCCTCGAATCCTGAAAATCCGAAGTAAGCTAATTTATAAGTGCTGTCGTAACTGATTGCACCGACTGTGTTATTAGCGTACCTAAATGAAGGTTTACTCCCATTGATTGCGGTTATTACCTCCGGATATTGTTCTTCCTGGCTTCTTCCCGGTTGATAGATATTAAAAGACAAACCCTTACCGATTAAATCATTAGGGTCGCCAATTACTTTATTCACGTTAGCATCATCTGAAATATATTTTGATTTTAAATAATTTTCGAAAAATACTTTTGAACTGCCACCCGAGTTTAGATACTCGTTTCCAATCGGATCAGATAGATCCCAACCTATATCTTGTCCGGATAAAAATAATTTTCCTCCATTATCAAGATACTGAGATATTGCACTTCTATCGGAGCTATCTAACGAAGGGAAAGTCCATTCGCATGCCCAAATTACCATATTAAATTTTTTGAGGTAATCGCCGGTTAACGGTCCGTTCTTGATTCTATCGTGAATTAAATATTGTGTATTGAATCGACTTAATTCATCGGTATAATATTTTTCGATATTATTCACCCCATCATCGTCATCAACAAATAAAATTGTCGGGTTAATACCGATTGTCAGTGCGAATTCTTGTGAGAATCCATTATCAGCTGTGATGGTTAGAATAAGGGGAATGTTTGATGGAATAGCATCGGGAATAATATCAATCAAAAATTTATCATTGTTATTTATAAAAGTATTCGCTCCTAAATCAGATAAACCGGGTAAGTTACCAATGTAAATATTTCCTTTTGTAATAATAGCATTAGAATTATTCGTCGTAATTGTAGCGGTTACATTTGAAGCGTCGCCCCAGTCGTTTGAAATCTTTATTGAAAGAGCAATCAAATCTCCCGGTTCAGGAATTCCATTCCTGTTGCCCGCTGAATCGTAGTATGAATAATTAATCAGGTCAATTTTAGGTAGAGGCATTTTAACCGTGTCAGTAAGCGCCCGGAAAGCATTTATCGTTCCCGCACCAAGTTTACCGATGTAATCCGGATTGAGACTATCGATGTTATCGGCAGTTCCTAATATCTGGAACATAACATGAGCTGATGACCACGAAAAGTTTTTTGCTTTGATTAAACCTGCGAGAGAAGCAACTAAGGGACTTGCCATAGAAGTACCCATAAAGCGTTCATATAATTTCCCGCCAAAAAAAATGGAGGGATGAACAACAGTACTTAAAATTCCAATAGAATTATCGCCCCCGGGAGCTGAGATATCAACTGCTTTTCCGTAAGTAGAGTAGGAGGCTTTTTCATCATCTTCATTCAATGCTGCAATACTTAAAGCGAAAGGAGTTGCACCTAAGGCACCAACATTTTCGTTGTTACTATTACCGGCTGAATGACAAATTACAGTCCCTTTTTGAAAAGCATAACGCGCCGCATCGTTTACATATTGTCCGTTGCCTGTACCAAAACTTAAATTGGCAACATGAGCACCATTATCACCTGCATAAACAAATGCTTGTGCCATCCATAGCAATGTTCCGAGTCCACCACCGGATCTCGTGTGATAACCAATTCTTATCGGCATTATTTTAGCCGTCCAAGCTAACGATGAAATTCCATAAGCATTATTAGTAACAGCAGCCGAGATTCCAGCTACGTGCGTCCCATGTCCGTCAAAATCCATCGGATCGTTATCAGGAATATCGCCATCTTCACCAGGATACGCATCACCTGCAACTCCTGTTACAAAGTCCCAACCACGTATGTCGTCAATAAATCCGTTGTTGTCATCATCAATACCGTTGTTCGGAATTTCATTATAATTTCTCCAGATTGCTGCAGCTAAATCCGGATGGTCCCAATCTACGCCGGTATCCAAAACGGCAATAACTACGTTGGTGTCGCCCTGCGAAATTTCCCACGCTTGAGGGGCTTTTACTTGTGGCAGGTGTTGTAGTTGGTCATACAATGGGTCGTCGGGGATAGTATATTTTTCGACAAAATAATTTGGCTCAGCGTATTCGACGAGCGGGTCCGAACTAACTCGGCGGGCTAACAATTTAATATCTGTCGCTGATGAAACGGTAAGTACAACCATCAGAGATAATTCAGTTTCCGAAGTTCGTTTTAGTGCGTTGAATTGTATTTGAGGAAATGCTTGCTCGATTTTTTCAATTCGATATTTTGAAGAAAAATTTGAAAGAGCCGAATTTTTATTTATACCATCTGTGTTTGTTTTAAATTTTACTAATAACTGACCGGGGAAGTATTGTTTTATGGGACTTTTATTATCTGAATAGGAAGTGAAATGAAAAGCTAGAAAAAAAGCAAATATTAAAGAACGGAGTACTAATCGCATTTTATTTGGACCTAACAAATTGATATTGTAAAAATGTTAATTATTCGGGATTCAATATAGTAATATGTTCAGATTATATCAATACTCCCGGTATTTGCCATCACGGCTGGAAGTTTAGTTAAGCGGGAACTATTTAAATTTAATTTAAGTTTGAATAATGTAAACTTAAAAGATTATGAAAACCACTAGATCATATGGGAAAAAGACCGATTTAACACTAGATTTATGGGTTAAGTTGAGCCGGGCTTTCGCCGCAGTCAACAAAAAAGCGACTAAGGATATTGAAAAATATGGCTTAACTGAGCCACAATTCGGTGTTTTAGAGTGTTTAGGACACCTCGGCCAGTTAAGTATCGGTGAACTGACAAGAAAACAACTCGTAAGCCCCGGAAATATGACAGTGGTTGTCGATAATCTCGAAAAAGGAGGACTTGTTAAACGTTCACATGAACCGGGAAACAGGCGTGTTGTGAAAGTTCAACTTACACCCAGGGGTGTAAAAAAGTTTGAGGAAGTTTTTTTTAAGCACGCGCAATATATTACTCACCTCACATCAGTCTTAACAGAAAAAGAAGCCACTATTTTGGCAAAATTACTAAAAAAATTAGGTCTTATTGTTCAACAATTAAATCATAACCCAAAATAAAAAGAACGTATCCTTTAACTAAATGACGTTCTATAGGAGATACTAAAATGAAAAAATTAAAAAATATTTTCTTTGTTATTATATTCAGCATAACTGTTGCATCAACTCAAACTGTTTGGAAGATCGATCCGGCACACAGTGGAGTTGAGTTTACAGTTACATATCTTGTTATTAGTGAGGTAAAAGGTAGATTTACAGAATTCGAAGGTACTCTGACACAAACGAAGGACGACTTTACCGACAGTAAAATTGAGGCGACAATAAATGTCAAAAGCATTAGTACCGATAATGAGAGACGGGATAAACATTTGCTAACTGCCGACTTTTTTAATTCGGAAAATTTTCCGGATATTACTTTCAAGAACACTTCTTTTAAATCAAACGGGAAAAATAAATTCAATATCACAGGTGATTTAACGATTAACGGAATCACAAAACCTGTTAAATTAGATGCATTATTCAAAGGTGAAACTAAAGACCCATACGGAAATTCAAGAGCAGGTTTCAAAGCGACTACAAGCGTTAACCGATTCGACTACGATGTTAAATGGAACGCACCACTTGAGACAGGAGTATTAGTTGTAGGGAAAACAGTTGATATCATTTTGAACATACAGCTTATTAAAGAAAAATAAATGAGAACCAGTAGTTTCTTTCTCTTTTTTGGAATTATACTTGTAATCTACGGACTTATCAATTTTTATATTCTTAAACGTGGGTTACAAGTTATTCCAAAAGATTCACCCATCCGCATATATTACATTATAATATTTTTATTTCTTTCACTGGCGTATTTAGGGGGGAGGATTTTAGAAAGATTTATCCCAACTTTTGCAAACGATTTTTTAGTTAGTATCGGTTCATTCTGGCTTGCCGCAATGGTTTATTTTTTACTTTTTGTTCTACTTTTAGACCTGCTACGCTTACTTAATCATTTTTTTCCATTCTTTCCAGCCTTCATCAAAGATAATTTCGGAGTATTTAAAAAATACCTTGCGTTTTTTGTAACGCTGATTGTTATAATAGTAATAGTATTTGGTCACCTCAACGCTATTCACCCGAAAATCAAGACTGTAAATATCAAAATCAATAAAAATGTTGAAGGGATAAATGAACTTAATTTAGCGGTAATTTCGGATATTCATTTAGGAACTATAATCGGTCGTGAGCGATTTAGCAAAATTGTTGATGAAATAAATAAACTGAATCCTGACTTGATATTATTTGTCGGCGATATTGTTGATGAGTCGATTGGTCCAGTTATTAACGACAATATTGGGAAGTGTGTCGAACGGTTAAAATCTAAGTATGGTATCTATGCCGTTACAGGAAATCATGAATTTATAGGTGGTGTTGAAGCTGCAATCGGTTATTTCTCGAATCATAAAGTTAATTGGGTAAGGGATTCTGTAGTGAATATCGGCGATAAAGTACTCCTCGTCGGACGTGAAGACAGGATGATTACACGCTTCACAAATAAAGACCGAAAACCACTTGCAGAAATTATGTCCAACGTGGATTACAAAATTCCGATAATTTTGATGGACCACCAGCCGATTGGTTTGGATGAAGCAGTCGAAAATAATATAGATTTACAATTGTCAGGGCATACACACCACGGACAAATCTGGCCCCTCAATTACATCGCTGAAAATATTTATGAAGTCAGTTGGGGTTATCTGAAAAAAGGTAATACTCATTTTTATGTTTCGTGCGGAGTTGGGACGTGGGGTCCACCTGTAAGGTTGGGGAACACGCCGGAAGTGGTGAATATTAAATTAAGGTTTGAGTAAAATAATAATATCGAATAACGAATGGAGAAATGGCGAACGGGTGAATGGGGGGACCAATAAACTATAACAGTTTACTAATGAACTAAAACAAAGAACTATTAACTAATAACCAGATTTAGTTATTGGTTATCAGTTTTTAGTTATGGTTTTTTATGGTTCGCTTTCGCTCACCACAAGGTTGATAGTTTTAGTTTTTGGGCTCATCGTGGAAGTGAGTGGGTAAAAATGATAGATAGAAACAGCGTAACATAT